>JAPLOT010000285.1 GCA_026400595.1 Alphaproteobacteria bacterium
CCAAGGAACTGGCCAAGACCAACATCACCGTCAACAGCGTGACGCCGGCGGCGGTCCGCACGCCGATCTTCGACCAGATTCCACAGAGCCACATCGACTTCATGCTGTCGAAGATCCCGATGGGCCGCCTCGGCAAGGTGGACGAAGTGGCAAGCCTGGTCTGCTGGCTGGCCAGCGAGGAGTGTTCCTTCTCGACCGGCGCCGTCTTCGATGTCTCGGGAGGACGCGCGACCTACTGACCCACGAGGGGATCAGATGGCCGTATAGCCGCCGTCGATCAGCATGTCCTGGCCGCAGACGAGATCGGACGCGGAGGACGACAGGTACAGGATCATGTCGGCCACCTCGACCGGCTTTCCGAAGCGATTTGCCGGAATCTTGGCCAGCATGGGATCACCTTTTGAAGGCTCGCCCCATACCTTCTCGCCCATGGGCGTCAGGATAACCGTCGGGCAGACTGAATTGATCTGGATATTGTGCCGAGCCCATTCCACCGTCATAACCTTGGTGAGCATGTTGAGGCCGCCCTTGGACGCGCAATAGGCGCCGTGCGCTTCCAGCCCCACGACGCCCGCCTGCGACGACACATTGACGATCTTGCCGCGTTTCCGGGCAATCATGCCTGGAACGATTTCGCGGGCCAGGAGAAAGGGAGCGCGCAGGTTCACGGCCATGGTCATGTCCCAGTCCGCGACCTTGGCATCCAGCAGGGGATCGATCAGCGCGATCCCGGCATTGTTCACCAGGATGTCGATGGTGCCGAAAGCAGCCAAGGCCTCCTTGGCAGCCGTCACGGGACCGTCGACAGTCGCCATGTCGGCCGCGATGGCGATGCAGCGGCGGCCAACTGACGTGACGGCCGCTGCGACATCGGCAAGCCCCGCCTTGTCACGTCCCACGGCAGCGATGTCGGCGCCGGCATCCGCCAGGACCTTGCAGGTTTCAAAGCCGATTCCCTTTGTTGCGCCGGTCACCAGCGCCCGCTTGCCCTCGAGGCTGAAGCGCTTCTGCCAATCCGCCATGAAACTCCTCCCGTTCTATGTCTTCGCCTTGCCGAAAAAGTTCTTCTCAAGCGTCGCGAAAGCCCGTTGATAGACGTTCTCTTCCGTCCGCGGAATGAGGACAAGATCATCCTGCGGGCTTGCCGTCCAGTCTCCGGTCCAGACCCCGAAGGTGCTGTTGTCGGCGGTCACGGGCCAGAGCCGTGGGCCAGAAACATAGTTGATCCAAGGAATCTCGCACTTGGTGATGCGATAGCTGAAGCTGCGCGTGATGTCGCAGAGATTCAGCAGTTCCTCGTTCAGATGGCCGTCACCGAAATAGAAATCGCGGACGCCACCCACCTTGTCGGGCCGCGCCTTCTTCAGCATGTGCATGCGCGTTATCTCTTCATGCCAGGCTCCCATTCCGGCAAAATCGCGCATGACGGCCCAGGCATCTGCCACCGGAGCCCTGATCACCCGGGAGGTCCAGACCTTGTTTGGCTGGTATCCCTTCCAGCGCACCGCGCCCTCGGGTCTGGCAGGCTTCCGTTCACGGAGGATCTTGGCGAGACTGCGGAAGTTCGCCGCGAAGACGGCTTTGGAGATATGCCGTTCGTACTTGCCTTCGTCTTCAGGAGCCTCGTCGAAGGTTGCGGACCATTCAGCGAAGGTCTGGTCCGTGTGGGTCACCGGATAGAGTCGCAAGGTGGCAATGTAATTCTTCACCGGGAACGCGGGCTTCTCGAAATTGTACGTGAAGGTGTAGCGCGCATCATCCAGGCTCAGCAGCCGTTCCCGGATATGAGCTCCGTCATGCGTATGAAATGATCGGATGCAGCCTACCACGTCTGCATCAAGACCGCCTTCGATCTTTGACTTGGCGACCGCCGGCGCCCAGGACGGCAGGCCATTGAAGTCGCGCACGAGACTCCATACGGTTTCGACAGGAGCCTTCAGGATGATGCTGGCATAGGCGCGGGCCATTTGAACTCCTTAGAAAATGTCACGGAATGCGTGGACGGCGGCCTCGGCGAAGGCCGGGTCATTGATATGTGCGTCGACTTCGATCAGTTGGCGATGTGGGACAGCCTGCCAGCCGGACCGTATGGCATCGAACAGCGCTCCATCGGCTTCCGGGTCGTGGAACGGCTTTCCTGCTGCATCCAGCGCCGATACCCCGCCCAGCGGCAGAAGGAATCGTACGGGACCCTCCATGCAGTTGAGTCGTTCCACGATCCATCGGCCGACGGCACGATTCTCGCCAGGCGTCGTGCGCATCAGCGTGACCTGGGCGTTGTGAACATGGAGTTTGCGATCACGAAACGGGGCAGGGACCGTGTCGATGCCGCCGAAGTTCACCATGTCCAGCGCACCCACCGATCCGACATAAGGAATGCGTCTTCGAATCACGGCGCCGAAGCGGTCTTCCGTACATGCGAGAACGCCTCCGCAGACAAGGTCGGCAACCTCTGTTGTGGTTACATCAAGCAGACCACTGATCAATCCGGAATCGACGAGTTTCTCCATGCACTGCCCGCCGGTTCCGGTCGCGTGAAAGACGAAGCACTCGCAGCTCTCGTCCAGCTGACGGCGGATCTGCGCAATGCATGTGGTCGTGACACCAAACATTGTAAGGCCAACGGCTGGCCGTCCGCCCTTCGCTTCGGGGATGGCATTCAGTGCCATTCCGGCAGCGGCATGCGCGGCATTGCCGATGACCTTGCGGGTGATGGCATTTAGACCCGCGACGTCGGCCACTGCATGCATCATCGCGATGTCCGTGGGACCGACATAGGCTGCGACGTTTCCCGACGCCATGGTCGAGACCATCAGCTTGGGTGTACCGATGGGCAAGGCACGCATCGCCGCTGTCACCATTGAGGTGTTGCCCCCGCCGCCGAGCCCCAGCACTGCGCCAATGTCCTGGCGTGACGTCAGGAATGCCGTGAGGGCCTCGGACATGGCCGTGACGGCCTGGCCGCGATCCGAATGCCCCAGCACCGCATCGGCCCCGTTGGGATGATGCCGTGCCACGGTGGCTGCGCCGACATCCGCGGACGCGGTGCTCGGTGTCGTAGAGATGTCGACCAGCAAGGCCTGGGCGCCAGCGGCGCGAACACGCTCCACCGCATAGCGGAGCTCGGCCTCCTTGGTGTCAAGGGTGCCGATGACGTAAACGGTGCTCACCTGGCCTTTGCCCAGCCTTGCTTCATGCTCTTGTAGCCGAACTTGTAGACTTCCTCCCTGTTGGGGAAGAAATCGCGCCAGACGCGGGTTGCGGCCGCCAGTGCCGGCATGGCACGGCCAAAGGCTTCGATGGTGAGCCAGCCGTCATACTTCGCGGCCCGCAAGGCCTTGTAAGTCGCCGCCCAGGGGACATGCCCCTTGCCGGGTGTGCCCCGATCATTCTCCGAGATATGCACGTGGATCATGTGCTTCTTGATTGTCTTGATGGCCCCGACCGGTTCCTTTTCTTCGATGTTGCTGTGGAAGGTGTCGTACATGGCCTTCACCGCAGGATGGTCCACCTCGTCAAGGTAGTCCGAAAGCTGCTCCATCGTGTTGAGGAAGTAACACTCGAAACGGTTGAGCGCCTCCAGTGCGAAGCGCACGTTCCTTTTCGCCGCATAGTCACCCGCACGGCGGTGGAAGGCCAGCCCCCGCTTGCGCTCGGCCGCCGTGGCGGGGTTGCCTGAAAAGAAGCCGAGTTCGGAATGCATGGGGCCGGCCAGGATCGGAGCGCCGAGTGCGGCGCAACAGTCGATGGCCCACTTCGCGCGTGCGAGGGCGGCCTGCTGCTGCGCCTTGTCTGCCGCGAGCGGATTGTTGCCGGGTCCCAGCACGCTGACGACGGTCCGTTCGAGGCCGATCTTGTCCAGAAGTGCGCCCAGCCTTGCATAGTGCTCGGGATCACCCTCGAACATCGGGATTTCCACGCCATCGTAACCGGTTTTCTTCAGGTCACGCAGAATACCCTCGTGCTGCGCTGTGACATGGGGTGTCCAGAGCAGAAGATTGAAGCCCAACTTCATTGTGATTGCCTCCCTGCAATCTTCGCAGGACAAACCGTCTCGCGCCTCTTGTCAATTCCTGATATACGTCTCTCAGAATGAAAATCCGCGAAATGGGAGCGCGAAACGATGAACAAGCCGCACGATCCTGCATCCGCCCAGAATGCCGCCCTTGCCCGCATGCAGCAGTACATGACGCCGTCCCCGGTACCGTCGATCTCGACAGAGCTACTGGTCACCGCCGACGGCGAGCTCAATCGCGAGCTCAACCGCTTTCTCTTCGACCCACCCTCCAATCCGGACCTGCTGAAGGGCAAGACCATCGCCATCTGCTGCACCAATGGCGTGGAGGAGGTCGAAATCACAGGCGCCACCCGCTGGCTGACCGAGCATGGCGCCAAGGTCCATGTCGTATCGCCCCGCATCGGCGAGTTCCACCCCACCCTTGGTCTTCGCTTTCCGCCGCTTTGCGCCACCCACGTGCTGGCCATTCGTCTCATGGAGAATGCCGGCTGGATCAAGATCGACCGCTATCTCGATGAGGCAAAGGTGGCGGATTACGATGCGGTCATCGCTCCGGGCGGCTGCTGGAACCCGGATTTCCTGCGCGCCGACAAGCGAGCCCTGCGTTGTCGATGGCAACCTGATCACCGCCCGCTTCCCCTATGATCTGCCGCGCATGATCAACGCGCTGGTCAGCCAGCTGGTGAAGTAGGCCTCACGACGCGAGGTGGCAGCCAGCCCTGCGCTGCCCCTCCAGATACTCCGCGATCAGTTGGCGATACCGAACGGGTCCGAAGCTCGGGAAATGCCCGCCATGCACGACGCTCACGGGCAGTGTCGCGAGGCGTTCCAGCGTCGATGCATAGTCGGCTTTGACCGAGTGATAGACGTCGTCGATCAAGGGCCCGTCATAGATGATGTCGCCGGAC
>JAPLOT010000448.1 GCA_026400595.1 Alphaproteobacteria bacterium
CTTCCACCAGCTGGCCCCGTCGCTCACCAGCGCCGAGGAGGCCAGCCGCAAGCTCTGCGACATGCTCCGCCGCCGCCAGCAGCAGCAGGCCGCCGCCCGCCGCACGCCCGCCCACACCCAGCATTCCGTCACCCCGGCGAAAGCCGGGGCCCATGGTTGACAGTGTCAGGCTGGAGGCCCGTGCATGCCGTCAAGGGTGGATCCCGGCTTGCGCCGGGATGACGGAGCTAGGTGAAAGCCTTCCCCCACCCCCAACACCCGTCACCCCGGCGAAGGCCGGGGCCCATGGTCAGACCGGAACGTGTGATGGCCGAAGGGGCTCGCCCTAGGACGCGGCCGCGAGGTCGGCCTTGCCGTAGCGCAGGCGCAGCAGGTACCAGACGGCCAGCACGCCCAGCGCCTTGCTCGCCACCTCGGTGGTGAAGGCAGCCGGGGTCAGGTAGTTTGCCAGATACTGGAAGGCCAGCGTGTCCAGCGGCACGGCGAAGAGGCTGGAGATCAGGATGCGCTCCTGGATCGGCTTCTTCGTGAAGGAATAGACCGCCCAGTCGGCCATCTCGGAGAGCATGAAGGCGGTCACCGAGGCAATGGCGATGGCCGGGTCCACCATCACATAGGTGATGGCGCCGGCCAGGGCGGTGAAGGCCAGCACGTAGTGGCCCACCTCGCGCTGCGCATAGTCGCGCAGCACGAAGACGGCGCCCACCACGATATTGGCGAGGTAGAGGTCGCCGAAGGGCGTCGTCCACGGCGCGATCGCCGTGAACATCCAGTTCACGACGACGATCGACGCGACGTAGACCGCCACCCACATGATGGATCAGCCGACGATCTCTTTGGCCTTGAACACCATCTTGATTTCCTTCTTGGCGTTCTCCGGGCTGTCCGAGCCATGCACCGAATTGGCCTCGATGGACTCGGCGAAATCCTTGCGGATGGTGCCGGGCGCGGCATTGGCCGGGTTGGTGGCGCCCATGATCTCGCGATACCTGGCCACCGCATTGTCGCCCTCAAGCACCTGCACCACGATGGGGCCCGAGGTCATGAACTTCACGAGGTCCTTGTAGAAGGGGCGCTCCTTGTGCACGGCGTAGAATTTCTTGGCGTCGGACTGTTTCCACTTCACCCGCTTCTGCGCGATGATGCGAAGGCCCGCGGCCTCGATCTTGGCATTGACGGCGCCGGTCAGGTTGCGGCGGGTCGCGTCGGGCTTGATGATGGAGAAGGTGCGTTCGGTGGCCATGGGAATCCTCTGGGTCTGGCGGAAAATGCGAATGGGCCGCCTATAGCGGCGGCCCATCCGGCTTGCAAGGGCTTGGGCGCCTCAGTCGCGGAGCTCGCCCACCAGCGGGGTGATGCGGGCCGCCGAGACGCGGCGGTTCTCGGCCTCCGGCTCCTCGGTCGGGATCTTGAGGAAGCGTTCGCCAAGGCCCACGGTCCGGAGGTTCTCGGGCGGGATCACGTAGTAGCGCACCAGGGCGCGCTTCACCGCCTCGGCGCGCTGGCGCGACAGGACGAGGTTGGACTGGGCCGAGCCCACCGCGTCGGTATGGCCCTCGATCATGAAGACCTCGCCGGGATTGGCCGCCAGGATGCGCTCCATCACCCGCGCGATGCGGTCGAGATTGTCGATCTCCTCCTCGCGCAGGAAGCCCTCGCCGAAGCCGAAGTTCACCGTGTCGATCTCGATGCGGGCCACCGCCTCGCGCAGGTCCGGCTCCTCCTCGATCTCGTCCAGGCTGTAGCGGCGCTCCACCGCGCGGCGCGGCGGGGCGATCAGCACCTCCTCGATCTCCTCGTCGTCGGCCTCGGCTGCGAAGATGTCCTCGCGCGGCGCGCGGCCCGGTACGAAGTCGAGGTTGAGTTCGAAGTCGTAGTCGCCGGAGTCGGCGCCGATGCGCAGCTCGCTCTCGCGGCGGCGGCGGTCCTCGATCATGCGGCGGTTGAGGTATTGCCGGTCGCGCGCGATCTCCTCGCGCCAGGCTTCGCGCTCGTCCATGCTGTAGCGGTCGTCGCGCTCGGCCGCCCGGCGCAGCATGATGCGGCGGCGCAGCTCGGCTTCCGACAGATCCTCGGGCGCCCGGCGGTCGCGCAGCTCGCGCATCGGCGGCGGCTCCGGTTCGCTGCCCTGATCGGGTTCGAAGCTGGGTTCGGGCATGATCGCATCCGGGGCACTGGCCTCTTCGTCCCGCATGCGGCGGCGCAGCTCCTTGCGCTCCTGCGCCAGGGCCTGGCGCAGCTCGCGCTGGGTCGGCTTGCTCAGCTTGCGGCTGGCCAGAAGCGCGCGCATCGTGTCGAGGCGGCGGCGCAGCTGATCGTCGGACAGCTTGCGCGCGTCGCCTTGCCTCGCGAGCATCGCCCGCGCCTCGGCCTCCTCCGGCGAGTCGACCACGGGCTTCGCCTTCACCACCGTCTCGGGCTCGGGCTCGGGCTTGGCCTCGGGTTTCGTGGCCGGCGCGGCTTCCTCCACCACCGGCGGCGGTTCGGGCTGTGCCTCCACCACGGGCGGCGGCTCCGGCTGGGTCTCGGGCTGCGGCGGCGGCTCGGGCTGGGCCTTGGCTTCGGCGCGGCGGGCCAGTTCGGCCTCGATCTCGGCCACCTCGTTCTCCAGGCCCTGCTTCTGGTCGGGGGCAAGCCCCTCGCTGCCCAGATAGGTGCGGGCGCGCTCCAGGCGCTGCTGCAGCCGG
>JAPLOT010000549.1 GCA_026400595.1 Alphaproteobacteria bacterium
TTGCCCACGGCGTCGAGCGCCACATCGACCTGGACCGCCAGGCCCTCAGGGTAGGTGCCGCCGGTTGCCGAGAAGACCGTGCAGACTTCCGTGGTGATGGTGAAGCCGGGCGGAACCGGCAGGCCGAGATTGGCCATTTCGGCGAGGTTGGCGCCCTTGCCGCCGAGCAGGGCCTTCATGTCGGCACGCCCTTCGGCCGAGCCGCCGCCAAAAGCATAAACGAATTTGTGGGACTCGGCCGCCATGGTCGCACTCTCGATTCTGAATTGGAACGTTGCAAAACTTAGCGGGCGGCGGCCCTGCTTGATTCAAACCACACTTGCCGACCGAGTGCAACGCAATATCGCACGTGCGTAAGATCGTTTCAGGCAAACGATCTCAGGCCGTGGCCGCCCGGGGCGCGATCTTTCCAGGCGAGCGGATGAAGAGGATCCACAGGGCGATGCCGAGGTTCAGCACGTTCCAGGCGATGCCGTTGAGGAAGGCGGCCTGGTAGGAACCGGTCCAGTCATAGATTTCGCCCGAGAGCCAGCCACCCAGCGCCATGCCGAAGACGGTGGCGGTCAGCACCATCGAGATCCGCGCGCCCGCCTCGCGCGCCGGGAAGTGGTCGCGGATGATCAGTGCATAGCTCGGCACGATGCCGCCCTGCGACAGGCCGAAGAGCGCCGAGACCACGTAGAGCGACACCAGTCCGTCGAAGGGAATGTAGAGGATGAGCGCCAGCATCTGCAGGAAGGAGCCGGCGATCAGCGTGGCGAGGCCGCCGATCCGGTCGGCGATGAAGCCCGAGGCCAGGCGGCTGATGACGCCGAAGCCCAGCATCATCGACAGCATCTCGGCGCCGCGCGCGGGCCCGTAGCCGAGGTCGGCGCAATAAGCCACGATATGGACCTGCGGCATCGACATGGCGACGCAGCAGGCCAGTCCCGCCAGCACCAGCGCAGGATAGAGCAAGGGATGCGACGGCAAGAGGCCCTTGCGGCCCGCCGCCTGGCTGGCAGGGCTGGCGCTGTCGTCGAACTGCGGGCGGCGGCGCAGGAGCTGCGCGAGCGGCAGCATCACCACCACGCAGATGATGCCGATGGCAATGTAAGTCGCACGCCAGCCATAGGTCGCGATGGCGCTCTGCATGAAGGGCGGCCAGATGGTGCCGGCGATGTAGTTGCCGCTGGCGACAATGGCGACCGCAATGCCGCGCCGGCGCAGGAACCATTGCGAGACGTCGGCCACCAGCGGGCCGAAGGTGGCAGCGCTTCCGGCAAAGCCGATCAGCACCGCCTGCACCACCAGAAGCTGCCAGTAGGTCTGCGACAGGGCGGCCAGCACGAAGCCCGCGCCCAGCGCCACGGCGGCGATCGACACCGGCACGATGATGCCGAAGCGGTCGGCCACCTTGCCCATGGTGAAGCCACCCAGCGCGAAGCCGATGAAGGTGACGGTGTAAGGCAGGGACGCACCGGCGCGGTCGATGCCGAATTCCTGCTGGATGGTGGGAATCACCACCACCGCAAGCCACAGCCCGATGCCGCCCACGATGGCGAGCACCAGCGAGATGCCGAGCCGGAACCAGGCATAGCGGCTGTCGGGCGCGAAGGCGGTGGTCATGCCCCGTTGCTACGCGAGGGCTGGCGACAGGTCAAAGCCAGTTGCCGCATAACTGTCGGTCCTGTTTGGAATGACGGTTGCATTGGCGCGCATGATGACGCATCCAAGGGCCGGGCGGACGATCGGGAGTCGGGGTGTGATTCAATGAATATCCTCCGCATGCGCTTCTGGCTGATGGCGCTGGCGCTGATAGCCATCGTGGCCGTTCACTTCGGCCTCGCGGTCACCATCTCGCGCATGGTGAGCGACCGGCTGGTGCAGCGCGAGGCCGAGATCACCCAGGAGTTTCTCAACAGCATCCTCGCCGCCGAGGGCACCGCCGCCGAACTCTACGCTGTCCCGGCACCCAGGCGCTGAACCGCCAGCGCGGCGAGATGCTGGTCGAAGCCTATGTGCCGGTCGGCGGCCCGGACGGCAAGGTGGTGGCGGTGGTCGAGTTCTATCGCAGCGGCGACATGGTCGAGCAGACGGTGAGCGACATCAGGCTGCGCATCTGGGTCGCCGCCGCCCTGTCCGCCGCCATCCTCTTCGCCATGTTCGCCGCCGTCACGGCCCTGCGGCAGCGCATCAGGTCATAGAAGCTTGCCCTTCTCCCGCTTGCGGGAGAAGGTGGCCGAAGGCCGGATGAGGGCCGGTGGGGCTTTCGCTCAGCCTTCGATCCGGGAGAAATCCGCGACGTCCAGCGTCGCCTGGCGGATGCGGTTCAGCAGCCTGAGGCGGTTCTCGCGGAAGGTGGCGTCCTTGTCGTTCACCGTCACATGCTCGAAGAAGGCATCGACCGGCGCGCGCAGCTTGGCGATGGCCGCCATGGCGCCCTCGAAATCCTCCTGCTCGATCGCCCTGCGGGTCTGGCCCGTGGCCACCGTGATCGCCGAGTGCAGCGCCTTCTCCTCGCCCTTGATGAGCTGGCTGAAATGGACGTCGCCCTCATAGGTCTTGCCGTCCTTCTTCTCCTCGATGCGGAGGATGTTGGCGGCGCGCTTTACTCCGGCGAGAAGATTCCGGCCGTCGTCGGTGTCGAGGAACTTCGACAGTGCGTCGACACGGCGCACGATCAGCAGCAGGTCGTCCTGGTTGCCCAGTGCGAAGACCGCATCATTTGCGAGTGTTCAACCATCGAGTAAGCTCGCAAGAACAGTTTCATCATTGGAAGTCGCAGAGACTTGTCCACGATTATGCGGATCACCCCCAGCGCCGCGCGCCGCAGCGCATAGGGGTCCTTCGACCCGGTTGGCTTCTCGTCGATGGCCCAGAAGCCCACCAGCGTGTCCAGCTTGTCGGCCAGCGCCACCGCCTGGCCCACGCGCGAGGCGGGGATCGTGTCGCTGGGGCCCACCGGCTTGTAGTGATCGCGGATGGCATCGGCCACCTCGGGATCGATGCCCTGGTCCAGCGCATAGTAGCGGCCCATCAGGCCCTGCAGCTCGGGGAACTCGCCCACCATGCCGGTGACCAGGTCGGCCTTGGACAGGCGCGCGGCAAGCTCAGCCTTCTCGGCATCGGCGCCGATGGCTTTGGCGATCTCGCCGGCCAGCGCGGCGATGCGCGTCACCCGCTCGCCCTGGCTGCCGAGACTGGCATGGAAGGTGATGGCATCGAGCTTTGCCGCCCAGTCGGCGAGCTTCACCTTGCGATCCTGGTCCCAGAAGAACTTGGCATCGCTCAGGCGCGCGGCGATCACCTTGTTGTTGCCGGCGACGATCAGCTTGCCGCCGTCCTTCGCCACCAGATTGGCCACCATGAGATAGCGGTTGGCCAGCCTGCCGGTCTTGCTGTCGCGCAGCGCGAAGCATTTCTGATGGGTCTTGATCGACGTGGCGATCACCTCGGGCGGCACGCTGAGGAAGCTCTCGTCGAAGCTTCCCATCAGCACCACCGGCCATTCGACCAGGCCCGCCGTCTCCCGGAGCAGCCCTTCGTCCTCGATCATCTCGAGGCCCTGCGCAAAGGCAAGGTTGCGCGCCTCGGTGCGGATGGTCTCGGCCCTTGCGGCCGCGTCGACGATGACGAAGTCCTTGTAGAGCTTATGCGCATAGTCCTCGAAGCGCCGCACGGTGAAGGCGGGCCCGCCCATGATGCGATGGCCGCGCGTGACATTGCCGCTGGCGATGCCGTCAACCGCGAAGGGCACCACCTCGCCATCGAAGGTGCAGACGATGGACTTCAGCGGCCGCACCCAGCGCAAGGACCCCGATCCCCAGCGCATCGACTTGGGCCAGGGGAAGCTGCGGATGATGTGCGGCGCGATCTCGGCGATCACATCGGTGGCCGCACGGCCCGCCTTGCGGATCACCGCGACGTAGAATTTGCCCTTCTTGTCGTCCTGCAGCGTGAGTTGGTCCAGCGTCAGGCCGGTCGATTTCAGGAACCCGTCGATCGCCTGCTGGGGCGCATCGACGCGCGGACCCTTGCGCTCCTCGGCCACGTCGGCCGCCTTGGCATTGAGCCCTTCCACCGACAGGGTCAGGCGGCGCGCGCCGCCATGCGCCTGCGCGCCCTCATAGGTCAGTCCCGCATCCACCAGGGCATTGGTCACCATCTGGCGCAGGTCGTCCGCCGCCTTCGCCTGCATGCGCGCGGGGATTTCCTCGGAAAACAGTTCGATCAGCAATTCGGGCATCGGCCAACTCCGGACGGGCCCGGCACTTAGCAGCCCCGCCCCGCCTTGTCACCCGTGGCCGCCTCGCAGCGCTACAGCGCCTTGTGGCTGCCGTCGCAGAAAGGTCCGGCCTTGGTCTGCTTGCAGGCGCAGAAGAACTTGCGGCCGGTGGCCTCGGCGGTCCACTTCACCGGCGCGAAGGCCGTGCCCTTGTGGCTGCCGTCGCAGAAGGGCTGGCGCTTGGACTGGCCGCAGGCGCACCACCAGTAGTCCTTTCCGGCCTCGACCTCGACGGGTATCGGCGTCTTCTGGGCAATGTGAGCGGCGGTCATGCTGTCGTCCTTCCGGTTTTCTCGACATCGATACGCGGCGAGGCCGCGGGGAGATCAGGCCGCGCCGCCGCCTGCCGTGCGGCTCCAGGCCTCGCAGCAGCCCTTGGCCAGTTCGCGTACGCGCAGGATATAGGCCTGGCGCTCGGTCACCGAGATCACGCCGCGCGCATCCAGCAAGTTGAAGGTGTGGGAGGCCTTGATGCACTGGTCGTAGGCGGGAAGCGCCAGCGCATGTCTGCCGTCCGTCTCGCCCGCCACCAGCAGCGCCTTGCACTCGGCTTCGGCATCGATGAAGTGCTGCAGCAACGCATCCGTATTGGCGTATTCGAAATTGAAGCGCGAGTATTCCTGCTCGGCCTGCAGGAAGACGTCGCCATAGGTGATGCGCCCCTCGCCGTCCGGCCTGCCGTTGAAGTTCAGGTCATAGACATTGTCCACGCCCTGCACATACATGGCCAGGCGTTCGAGCCCGTAGGTGAGTTCGCCCGACACGGGATGGCAATCGAGGCCGCCCACCTGCTGGAAATAGGTGAACTGCGACACTTCCATGCCATCGCACCAGACTTCCCAGCCCAGGCCCCAGGCGCCCAGCGTGGGGCTCTCCCAGTCGTCCTCGACGAAGCGGATGTCATGCAGGCTGCGGTCGATTCCGATCGCCTCCAGCGAGCCCAGATAGAGATCCTGCAGATCGGGCGGCGACGGCTTGATGATCACCTGATACTGGTAGTAGTGCTGCAGGCGGTTGGGGTTCTCGCCATAGCGGCCATCCTTGGGGCGGCGCGACGGCTGCACATAGGCGGCCGCCCAGGGGCGCGGCCCCACCGACCGCAGCGTGGTGGCCGGATGGAAGGTGCCGGCGCCCACTTCCATGTCATAGGGCTGGAGAATCACGCAGCCCTTCTCGCCCCAGTACTGATGGAGCGTGAGGATGAGATCCTGGAAT
>JAPLOT010000409.1 GCA_026400595.1 Alphaproteobacteria bacterium
CGGTCTGCCTTGATGGTGGCGGTGGAATAGGAGGTTCCAGCCAGCGCCTTGAGGCCCTTGGAGCCCACGCCATTGGCCCGCGCCTCATCGGCAAAGGCATCTTTCCAGGCCTCGAAGCCCGCACCCGTATTGCCGCATATGGCGGCCTGGGCAGCGGCCGAGCACATGACAAGGCTGATGGCCGCGGCGGCCAAGGTCTTCGAAAGGCGCATGTTCTTCCCCAGCGGTCGATTCGACTGGGTCGAAACTGCCACAAGCTCCGCGGATTGTCATCGATTGCGATGCGGGCAGGCTTAATGGCGAAGCCCGGCCTGTCGGGGCCGGGCTTCGCGTCAGGCCGGGGATCCGGTTGTCAGATCGACTGCTCGATCCAGCTCTGCAGCTGGTTCTTGGGGGCCGCACCCACCTTGGTGGCGGCGACCTGGCCGCCCTTGAAGACCATCAGCGTCGGGATGCCGCGCACACCATACTTGGAGGGCGTCGAGGGATTCTCGTCGATGTTGATCTTGACGATCTTGGCCTTGGGGCCAAGGCTGGCGGCGATCTCTTCCAGCGCCGGGCCGATCATCTTGCAGGGGCCGCACCACTCGGCCCAGAAATCCACCACCACCGGCGTATCGGATTTCAGGACGTCGGCCTCGAAGGACTGGTCGGACACCTTGTGCGTGGACATGGAAACCTCTTGGAGATGCGGGCGGGATTCGCCTCTTTGCGTGATGTGCGGAAGGTAGGAGTGGCCCTCCCCCCGGTCAAGGGCGCATCACGGCAATCTGATGGGCCGCGCGGTCGAGCAGATCATCGTCCAGGATCAAGAGCTTGGGCGCCTCGGTGTAGAGCAGTGCCAGCACGATTGCAGTACCGGGATGTATGCGGCGCAGGGCTTCGCGATAGGCGGCCATCTGCTGCACATGCGCCGGATCGAGGTCCGACGGCCCGGCCGGTACCCGTTGCCCGGTCTTGAAATCCACCGCCAGGATGCGCTCCGGCGTGACCACCAGCCGGTCGATGCGGCCAATGACCTTTCCGAGACCTGGGAGCTCGACGGCGAGCGGTATCTCCGACAAGCCGCCCGCTGCGAAGATGTCCTGCATCTCGGGCCGCGCAAGCATGGCCAGCACGGACGCGGCGGCCTCCGGCGCATGGCCGGCCCGCGCCATGAGGCGTTGGGCCAGGGCGGCGCGCGAATCCGGCGGCATGTCGGGCAGAAGCTGCAGGATGCGGTGGATGACGATGCCGCGGCGGGCGGCGGCATCGCGGCGCGGGCCCGCTTCTGCCGCGGCCGTGGCCACCGCGAGAAGGCTGGAGACGATGCGCGGACTTGCATCTTCTTCGGCCGGCGCGGGCCGGGTTACCCAGGACGGCACATCGACCGCCGCAGCGGCCGGCGATCCCTGCGCCGGAACATAGACCGGATCCGGGCCGAGGCGCCGGATGCCGTCTTCGACCTCGCGCATGATCGGCCCGAGGCCCTGGACCGCAAGCTCGTGCCAGCAGTCGGACTTGAC
>JAPLOT010000160.1 GCA_026400595.1 Alphaproteobacteria bacterium
GGCCGGCGACGACGACCGTGGCCCCGGTTGCCTGCTTCAGCTTCCGGGCGAAGGGGGCCACATAGCCATGGGCATTGGCCATCGAAGGCACGATATGCGTGGCGCCTGACGCCGTGGCCGAAGTACCGGCGATCACGTTCAGATAGTCGAGTTCATCCTTCAGCGCCCGGGCGATGGCAAGAGAATCATCCTCGGTCAAGCCGTCCTGGTCATGTTCGTCGCCCGACATGCGCATGCCGACGATGAGATGCGCGGGCACATTGGCGCGGATTCCCGCAATTGCTTCTCGGGTGAAGCGCAGCCGGTTCTCGAGCGAACCACCATAGCGGTCGCTGCGGCGGTTCACGTTCGGATTCATGAATTGCGCCGGCAGGTAGCCGTGGCTGGCCACGATCTCCACCCCGTCGGCGCCAGCCTCGGCCATGCGGCGCGCCGCCTGGCCAAAGCCGTCGACGATCTCGCCAATCAGTTCAGGCGACATCTCGCGCGGGATCACGTGAAAGCGCTCCGAGGGCGAATGCGACGGAGCGAAGGCCGGCTGGATCACGCCATCCGGCCGTCCTAGCAGCTCGCGTCCCGGATGAAACAGCTGGATGAAGACCTTGGTGCCCTCGGCATGGATCGCGTCCACCAGCCGCTTGAAGTGCGGGATGCAGTCATCCGATGTGCCCATCAGCAGCGCTTCGGTGTAGCGCGAGGTTTCGTGAACGCCCACCACCTGGATGACGATGAGACCCGCACCGCCGCGCGCCCGCGCCCGCTGGTAGGCGATCAAGGCCTCCGACGGCAGGCCCTTCTCCGGAAGATAGGTATCATGCCCGGTCGAGAAGATGCGATTGCGGAACTCGATGGTCTTCAGGGTGAAGGGCGAAAAGAGAAGCGGGAACTGCATGATGGCCGAAGCCTAGACCCAAATGGTCCGCGGGATCAATCGAGCGAGCGTTCCTCGTAGGCCACGAACCATTCGATCATTTCCGTCCACATGGCTTCCACCAGGGCCGGATCGACCTTGTGGGCCCGGGCGAGCACGCGGATGTGGTCAAGCACCTGGAGAATGCGTTGCGGGTCGCGGGCGGGCAACCCGTCGCGACGTTTGACGACGATGGCCTTCTCGACCCAGCGCTGGCGCTCCGCCATGAGTTTCAGGAGGCTTTCGTCGATCCGGTCGATCTCCTTGCGGATATCGCTCATGGTCAGGTGTGTCGTGTTCGTCATAACCGCCTCTTGCCTCGGCTCGACTTCGCCGGGAATGTGTCCAAGCGCCGCGACCCCGATCTACTCGAACGGCCGGGCCCGGGCCAGCGGAATGATGCGCCAGGGCCTTTCCCCCTGTAAGCCGCGGGCGGTCAGGATGCGGACGTCACGACCATTGATGTACAACGCATGCGGGCCACTGCGCCACACGTTGAAGCGGTCGATCCGGATCGGCACCGTCCTGCATGCGCCCCTGAGCGGAAAGCTGGAGATGATGATGTCGAAGCCCGCGCAGGCGATCGGCGCTTTCCCGTCGCCGGTCACATAGGCAATGCGCCTGCCCTTCACGACGGCTTCGCAGCGTGTCGCCAGGCAGGTCCAGCCAATGCGCTTCACGGCCTCTCCGGGACTGGCACTGTCGCCGTCGGACTGCAGCCACCTTTCCACGCTGAAACGGCTCTTTCGCGTCACGGCGGGCACCAGCAGGCCTTCGCCGTTGCGCAGTGCGACATTCCCGGCCGTACCATCCACCAGCACATCCGGAAGCGGTCGGCCCGCCAGCGCCAGAAGCAACCCCAGACCTGCCACCCCAAGGCCTGCGATCCGCACCGGCCCTGCCAGCAGGCAGAAAGCGGCGCAGCCCAGCGCCAGGACGATCGCTGCGACTGCCGGGCTCTGTGGCACGGTCATCTGGGCTTGCGGCAAATCGGCGACCAGATCGGAGATGGCCAGCACCAGCTCAAGTCCCTGCCCCATGGCCAGCAGCGGCAGCGCCTCAAGACCGAGCGGCATCAGCAGCGTCGCGGCCAGAGCCATGGGCATCACCACGAGACCGATCACCGGAAAGGCCAGGCCATTGGCCAACAGGCTGTAGGGGGCCAGCCGGCCGAAGTGATAGGTAGCCGGAATGGATGACATGGTTCCCGCAATGGCCGTGGTGACCAGCGCCAGCATCACTGCCGCGGTTGCATGCCGCGCGAGGCGCCGCGGCCAGGCGTGTACCACCTCATCCTGCGCGGGCCGGCGGCGGCTCCAGGCGTCATGGAAACTCACCAGCCCCAGGACTGCGAGAAACGACATCTGGAAGCCCGCATCGACAGCGGCTTCGGGCTGCATCAGGAGCACGATCAAAGCAGCGATCCCAAGATTGCGCATCGAGACGGCCGGCCTGTCGACCAGCATCGCAAAGAAGACGACGGCGATCATGATGAAAGACCGCATCGTGGCTACGCCTGAGTCCGCGAGAAGCAGATAGAAAAGCGCGCAGCACAACGCCACCGCGGCCGCCCATTTCTTGATCGGGTGGCGCAGCGCCAGCGTCGGTGACAGGGCAAGGGCGGCGCGCAGGGTCCAGAACACGCTGCCCGCCACCAGCCACATGTGCAGGCCCGAGATGGACAGCACGTGAAAGAGTCCCGAGGCCTGCAGGCTGCGATTGACCGCGCGCGGGATCTCGGCGCGTTCCCCGGTGATGAGGGCTTCGGCAATCGATGCTGTCGCGCCGTCGAGATGCGCGTCAATGCGCGTGGCGATCGCCTGCCGCACCGACGTCATCATCCGCGCGAAGGCAAACGGCAAGGCCGTAAACCCCTCGATCACCTCGGGAGCCAGTGTCAGCGCCAGGCGCTTGCCCCGGGCCTTGTCGACGCTTTCGATGGTTCCGGTGATCGCGAGCTCTGCCGTCGTCGCGCGGATCATCGGCGCTGCTGCTTCCATCGCGCGAAGCTTCACCAGAAGGAAACCGCACAGAACGGCCGCGACCATGACGGCTGCCGCAGAGCGCCGGCGGGCCAACAGCGCGGCGCAGGCACCCAGCGCCAGGCACGCAGCCATGGTCGGCTCCGCTGGCAGGGCGAAATAGATCCAGACCCCGATGACCAGCGCGAGCGGCAACCACAACAGCAGCCGCCCCTCTTGGGCGGCGGCCACCGACCGCATCGCCGCCCCTGGGCCAGCAGCCAGGGGCCGTGCGAAATCCCACCCTATCACCGCCGCGGTCATGCAATCGCCTCCATCTTCGTAATAGGAATATACTCCTTTTCGCTCCAGACGTCACGATCTTTGTGTGCATTCGATTGCACCCGCAGTGCAGTGCCAGCAGCCTGGCCTTGATCCCCTTACGCCCCAGCACGGGCTGTGCTAATCGGCAGCGCGTCCTGGCCGCCGTCCAAACCTCGGAGTTTTCTGTTCATGTCGTCGCCCGTCGTCACCCGGTTTGCCCCCTCGCCCACCGGCTATCTCCACATCGGCGGGGCCCGCACCGCGCTGTTCAACTGGCTCTATGCCCGCCACACCGGCGGCAAATTCCTACTGCGCATCGAGGACACCGACCGCGAGCGATCGACCGAGCCGGCGATCGG
>JAPLOT010000223.1 GCA_026400595.1 Alphaproteobacteria bacterium
GCATGCAGCACGCCCCAGGGATCGACGCGGTTCTGCAGGCTCACGCCGCGGCGCCCGCGTCAGCGGACGATGATGACATGCATGTTCTTGGGGCCATGGGCGGGCCTCACGATGGTCTGCTCGATGTCGGCGGTGCGCGAAGGTCCGGAGATCATGTTGACCGTGCGCGGCATGACGCCTTCGCCGAAGGCCTTGCGCAGCTTGCTCCAGGCCTCTTCATAACTGGCGAAGAGGCTGTCCAGTTCCAGCACGACGATATGGGCTTCGGGCAGGAAGTTCAGCGTCGTCGGGTTGTCGGGACCGGAGACCTGGATGATGGTGCCCGACTCGGCAATGCCAGCGAAGGCACGCGTGATGGACGCGCGATCCGTCTCCGCCGCACGGCCCTCTTCGACCTCGATCACGCCGCCGCGATGCCAGGGCAGTTTCGCCAGCAGCGGATCGGCGCCGCGCCGGATATGGGCCGGAAGATTGCCATTGCGCAGATAGGCCGCGACGGAATGCGGCACGTCGTTCACATCGTCCAGAAGCTCCACCGTGCCGCCGACGGCTTCCATCATCCGGGTGAAGACGCCGATGCGGTGATCGTCGTCGCCCTGCCCGCGTGCCGGGATGAGGTTGCGGCGATGCTCGGCCAGATGCTCGTCCACGATCATGCGCCGGGTTTCCTCGTCGCCCCTGGAGGTGCGCGCGCGGATCTTCGCGAGGATTGCGTCGCGGCTCATTTTCGCCGCTCCTTCCACATCTGCTGGAAGGTCTTGCCCTGCGGCGCCGGAAAGTCGCGGCATTGCGTCCAGCCGGACGCCAGCGGCAGGCTGGACATACGGCCGGTGCCGTGGCCCCTGTTGTGCAGCACGCGGGCGGCAAGGCGCGTGACCATCTGATAGAGCTTCGGGCGCTTCGCGAGGAAGGCCCAGAGTCCAAGGCCCGTCCGCATGGCCTGCGGCTGCAGGTGCTTCTCGAATTCCTTCTCGCGCCAGGCGCGCAGCATCCTGGGCAAGGGAATCCGCATGGGGCAGACTTCCTCGCAGCGCCCGCAGAAGGTGGACGCATTGGGCAGGTGCTTGGCCTTCTCGATGCCGACCAGCGCCGGCGTCACCACCGAGCCGATGGGACCGGGATAGACCCCGCCATAGGCGTGGCCGCCCACCGCCTGGTAGACCGGGCAGTGGTTGAGACAGGCGCCGCAGCGGATGCAGCGCAGCATGTCCTGGAACTCGGTGCCCAGCACGTCGGAGCGGCCATTGTCGAGGATGACGACGTGGTACTCCTCCGGGCCGTCGAGGTCGCCAGGCCGCTTCGGCCCGGTGGACAGCGTCGTGTAGTTGGAGAAATCCTGTCCCGTGGCCGAGCGCGCCAGCACGCGGAGAATTGTGGACGCGTCTTCCAGCGTCGGCACGATCTTCTCGATCGAGGCGATCACCACATGGACCTTGGGCAGGATCTGGGTCAGATCGCCATTGCCCTCGTTGGTGACGATGATCGAGGTGCCGGTCTCGGCCACGAGGAAATTGGCGCCTGTCACGCCGACATCGGCATCGAAGTATTTCTGGCGCAGCACCTGCCGCGCCTCCTCGACCAATGCGGGGATTTCGCTCAGGTCGCGCTTGGGATCGAGATGCGTATGCGCCTTGCGGAAGTCAGCCTCCACCTGGTCGCGCGTCAGATGCACGGCCGGCGCGATGATGTGGCTGGGCCGCTCCTTGCGGAGCTGGATCAGATACTCGCCGAGATCCGTCTCGACCGGCGTGATGCCATTGGCTTCGAAATGATGGTTGAGGTCGATCTCCTCGGAGATCATCGACTTGCCCTTGGTCACCGTGCGGGCCTTGACCCGCTGGCAGATGCCAAGGATCGCCGCGCGGGCCTCTTCCGCCGTCGCGGCCCAATGCACCTTGCCGCCGGCGGCCACGACCTTCTCCTCGTAGCGCTCGAGATAGAGATCGAGATATGCGAGAACGTGATCCTTGATGTCGCGGGCCTGGTCGCGCAGGGCATCGAATTCGGGAAGGGCCTCGCGCGCCTTGCTGCGCTTGGAGATGAAGCGCGGCCCGGTCTCGGTCATGGCATGCTGCAGCTGGCTGTCGGCCAGCGCGCGCTTCACGTTCTGCGGAAAGGTCGCGGTGGAGGTGTCCATCATTCCGCCTCCGCCAGGGGCGGTGTTGCGCTATCGCCCGCCAGCACTTCCGCCACATGCCGCACACGGATGTGCGAGCCTTCGCGCTTCAGCTTGCCTGCCATGTTCATGAGACAGCCGAGATCGCCCGCGATCAGCGTGTCGGCGCCGCTGGCGGCGATGTGCTTGAGTTTCTTCTCGAGCATCTTGTCCGAGATGCCGGGATACTTCACGCAGAAGGTGCCGCCGAAGCCGCAGCAGACCTCGGCGTCGGTCATTTCCTTCAGCGTCACGCCCTCGACGCTGGCCAGCAACTGGCGCGGCTCGTTGCGAATGCCAAGCTCGCGCAGGCCCGAGCAGGAGTCATGATAGGTGGCCTTGGCCGGGAACTTCGCATCGACCGCCGTCACCTTCATCACCCGCGTGAGGAACGAGACGAGTTCGTGGCTGCGCGCCGCGAGGTCGACCGCGGCGGCGTGGTCGACCGATCCTTCGGCGAAGAGTTCGGGATAGTGCTTTACGATCATGCCGCCGCAGGAGCCCGAGGGCGCCACGACATGGTCATAGCCCTTGAAGGCGGCAATCACGTTGCGGGCGAGGTCGGCGGCGGTTTTTCGGTCGCCGGAATTGAAGGCGGGCTGGCCGCAGCAGGTCTGGACCTCGGGCACTTCGACGATACAGCCCGCGTCCTCCAGAAGCTTCACCGCGGCAAATCCGATCGACGGCCGTATCAGGTCGACCAGGCAGGTGACGAAGAGGCCGACGCGGGGAGAGGTCTGGGTCATCAGGGCTCGGGGCAAACGCGTGAGGCTGGCGTTTTGCCAGCCTCGGCGCTGCCCCGCAAGCCGTTTCGAAGACTACGGCATGGACTTGAGATAGGCCAGAAGGTTGACGCGCTCGTCTTCCTTCTTGAGGCCCGCGAAGGCCATCTTGGTCTTGGGCACGGCGGCCTTGGGATTCTCGATGTAGGTCAGGAAGTGCGCGTCATCCCACACCGGGTTGGCCTTGGCGTATTCGAGCATCGCTTCCGAATACTTGTAATCCGGCACCGAGGCGGTGGCGCGGCCGATCACGCCCTTGAGCGTGGGGCCGACCTTGTTCACGCCCTTTTCGTTCTCATGGCAGGCCTTGCACTTGTTGAACACGGCCTTGCCCTTTTCGACATCGCCGTCGGCGAGGGCCGGCAGGCTGAGGCTTGCCAGAAGGGCGAGGGCAAGGGGAACGGACTTCTTCATCTTGTTTACTCCAGGAAGCGGCGCGGATTGCACTTTGAACGGAAACGGAATTCAGTACAAGATAGTGTCGAAAGCGTGAAACGGATCACCTGCCGACCAATGCTCAAGATGCCCATTCCAGATGCCGCCGCAATAGGGCGAAGGGCCGAAATTGCCGCTGCACTTCGCCGCATCGTGCCGGGCGAGGGGGTAATCGAGGCGCCGGTCGAGATGCGGGCCTATGAAACCGACGGGCTGACGGCCTACCGGCAGCTGCCGCTGGTGGTGGTCCTGCCCGAGACGACGGACCAGGTGGCGCAGGTGCTGCGCTATGCCCATGAGAATGCGATCAAGGTGGTCCCCCGCGGTGCCGGAACCTCGCTGTCGGGCGGCGCCCTGCCGCTGGCCGACGGCATCCTGCTGGGCATGGCCCGCTTCAACCGGATCCTGGAGATCGACTTCGCGAACCGCTGCGCCGTGGTGCAGCCGGGCGTGACCAACCTCGGCATCACGAGGGCGGTGGAGCATCGGGGATTCTACTACGCCCCCGACCCCTCCTCGCAGATTGCCTGCTCCATCGGCGGCAATGTGGCGGAGAATTCCGGCGGCGTGCACTGCCTCAAGTACGGGCTTACCGCCAACAATGTGCTGGGCATCGAAATGGTGCTGATCACCGGCGAGGTGATCCGGCTGGGCGGCAAGCATCTCGACAGCGAAGGCTATGACCTGCTGGGCCTGATGACCGGGTCCGAGGGCCTGTTGGGTGTCGTCACGGAAGTGACCGTCCGCATCCTGCAGAAACCCGAGACGGCCCGCGCCGTGCTGGTTGGCTTTCCGACGAGCGAAGACGCCGGGCAATGCGTGGCCGACATCATCTCGGCCGGAATCATCCCCGGCGGGATGGAAATGATGGACCGGCCCGCCATCCACGCCGCCGAGGATTTCGTCCATGCCGACTATCCGCTCGATGTCGAGGCGCTCCTCATCGTCGAACTCGACGGGCCGAAGGTGGAGGTGGACCAGCTCATCGCGCGGGTGTCGGACATCGCCCGACGGAACCGGTCCAGCACCTTGCGCATCTCCGAGTCGGAAGAGGAGCGCCTGCTCTTCTGGGCCGGGCGCAAGGCGGCCTTCCCCGCCGTGGGCCGCATCTCGCCGGACTACCTCTGCATGGACGGAACGATCCCGCGGAAAAAACTGCCCGAGGTGTTGCGCGGCATGGCGGAGCTCGCGCTGCAGTATGACCTGCGCGTGGCCAATGTCTTTCACGCCGGTGACGGCAACCTGCATCCGCTGATCCTCTTCGATGCCAATGATCCCGACCAGCTCGAACGCGCCGAGAATTTCGGCGCCGACATCCTCCGGCTCTGCGTGAAGGTCGGCGGCGTGCTGACCGGCGAACATGGCGTGGGCATCGAGAAGCGCGACCTCATGCCGGAGATGTTCTCGGAGATCGACCTCAACCAGCAGCAGCGGGTGAAATGCGCCTTTGACGACCAGGGGCTTCTCAATCCCGGCAAGGTCTTTCCCACGCTGCATCGCTGCGCCGAACTGGGGCGCATGCATGTGCGCGGCGGCCGGCTGCCCTTCGCCGACATTCCGAGATTCTGATGGAAGCAGCCGTGAAACCGGGCTCGGAGGCCGAGCTTGCGCAACTCGTGGCGCAGGCCGAAGCGCCCTTCGAGATCATCGGCACCGGTACGAAGCGCGGACTTGGCCGTCCGGTGCAGGCGGCGCGGACCCTCGACATGTCGGCCTTCGCGGAGATCGCCGCCTATGAGCCGGAAGAACTCATTCTCGAGGCCGGCGCCGGAACACGGCTCGACGAGATCGAGGCGCTGATCGCGGCGCGCGGCCAGCAACTGGCCTTCGAACCGCCGGACCTGTCGCGTCTCCTGGGGAGTCCTCACAGCGGAACGCTGGGCGGACTCATGGCCTGCAACCTTGCGGGGCCTCGCCGCATCAAGGCGGGTGCCGCGCGCGATCACGTGCTGGGCATCCGCGGGGTCTCGGGCCGCGGCGAGGTCTTCAAGGCCGGCGCCCGCGTGGTGAAGAACGTCACCGGCTATGACCTGCCGAAGCTGCTGACAGGCTCCTACGGCACGCTGGCGGCCTTGACCTCCATCACCGTGAAGGTTCTGCCCCGGTCGGAAACGGAGGAAACCATCCTCGTCGAAGGCCTCGACGACACCGCGGCTGTTCCAATCATGAGCCTCGCCATGCAATCGGCCTGCGAAGTCTCGGGCGCCGCCCATGTGCCGGGGGAAGGAACTTTCCTGCGGCTCGAGGGGATCGCAGCATCGGTGGCGGCGCGGCGCGACGGGCTGGCCAAGCTCCTGGCGCGCCCCGTTCAGATCCTCGCGGCCAAGGCCTCTGGCACGATTTGGCAGCGCATTCGCGACGTTCTGGTTCTTGCCGACACGCCGGACCGCCAGGTCTGGCGCCTCTCCGTCACGCCGTCGGATGCGCCCGCGCTGCTGGCGAAACTGCGCGGGAGCCTGGAAATCCGCTATGTCCTCGACTGGGCCGGCGGGCTCATCTGGCTCGATGTTCCGCCTACGGAGGATGCGGCGGCGGCCGTCATTCGCGGCGCGATGCGGGCGGGCCATGCAACGCTGATCCGCGCCCCGGAAGGCGTGAGAGCGGCCGTCGACGTGTTCCACCCGCAGGCGCCGGCGCTGGCGGCGCTCTCGGCCCGCGTGAAAGACTCCTTCGACCCGCGCCACCTGTTCAATCCCGGCCGCATGTCGCGAGGCCTCTGATGCAGACGTCCTTCACCGCCGAACAGCTCGAGCAGCCGCGCATCGCGGAAGCCAACACGATCCTGCGGAAATGCGTGCATTGCGGCTTCTGCACCGCCACCTGCCCTACCTATGTGCTGCTCGGCGACGAGCTCGACAGCCCGCGCGGCCGCATCTACCTGATCAAGAACATGCTCGAAACGGGTGGCCCGGCCACGGCCGAAACGGTGAAACACATCGACCGCTGTCTCTCCTGCCTGTCCTGTATGACCACCTGCCCGTCCGGCGTGAACTATATGCATCTCGTCGACGAGGCCCGCGCCCATGTGGAAGAGACCTACAGCCGGCCGCTGTTCGACCGCGCGCTCAGGGCCGTGCTCGCCTATGCCATGCCGCGGCCGCGGCTGTTCCGCCTGGCGCTGATCGCGGCCCGCATGGCGCGGCCGCTGCGACCCGTGGTGCAATCCTTCGGCGGCACCCGCATCGACGCGTTGCTGGGCCTCGTGCCCGCCGCGCTCCCCACGCCCGAGCGGTTCGTCCAGCCAGGCACCTATCCGGCTGCCGGCGAGAGGAAGGGCCGCGTTACGCTCCTCATGGGCTGCGTGCAGAGCGTGCTCGACCCCGGCATCAATGCCGCGACCATCCGCCTGCTGACGCGGCTTGGCATTGAGGTCGTGGTCTCGGGCGAGGAAGCCTGCTGCGGTTCGCTCACTCACCACATGGGCAAGGAGTCCGATGCGCTGGCCCGGGCAAGGCGCTCGGTCGACCAGTGGACCGCGGCCGGTGTCGATGCCGTGGTGATCACGGCATCGGGC
>JAPLOT010000531.1 GCA_026400595.1 Alphaproteobacteria bacterium
GTGCGGGGTGAATCCAGGGCTTCAGGGTTTTGCAGCGCAGACGCCCGAGGGCCAGTGGACTGGCTTCGACGTCGACTTCTGCAAGGCGATTGCCGCCGCGACCCTCGGTAATGCATCTCTTGTCGAGTTCGTGCCGCTCGATGCGGCCGAGCGGTTCGACAGGCTCAAGTCCGGGGCGGTCGACGTGCTGGCGCGCAACACCACATGGACGATGGAGCGTGAGACCAGGCTGGGGCTTCGCTTTGCCGGGGTTTCCTACCAGGATGGCCAGGGCTTCATCGTCAAGAAGCTGCTGGGCGTCACCTCGGCCCTTCAGCTGTCGGGCGCTTCAATCTGCTTCCTCAGCGGAACCACCACCCAGGCCAATGTCGAGGATTTCTTCCGCGAGAAGGAAATGACCTTCACACCCGTGATGTTCGGCAAGATCGACGAACTGGTGAAGGCCTTCGACGAGGGCAAATGCGATACCTACACGGCTGATCTTTCGCAGCTTTACGCGGTGCGGCTGAAATTGGCCAATCCTGATGACAGCGTGGTGCTCGCCGATGTGATCTCCAAGGAGCCCTTGGGTCCGGCCGTCCGGCAGGGCGACGATCAGTGGCTGAACATCGTGCGCTGGACGCTCTTCGCCCTGATCAATGCAGAGGAGCTGGGCGTCACGTCGGCAGGCGTCGACGGGCTCGCGGCCGAGAGCAAGTCGCCACCCGTCAGGCGGCTTGTGGGCAGCGAAGGCAGCTTCGGGGTGGACCTGGGGCTCGACCCGGCCTGGGCTCTCCGCGCCATCAAGGCGGCGGGAAACTATGGCGAGGTCTTCAACCGCAATCTGGGCAAGGACTCGCCTCTCGCCATCGAGCGGGGCGGGCCGCCGGTCCATCCAGGGTGCAAGTCTCGACGATGACGCGCTCGGGCTTCTGCGCCCAGCAGGCACGAATGGCCTCCGCCAGCAGCCACTTGCCCAGCCCGCGGCCGTGGAACTCCGGAACAAGGCCAAGATAGAGGAGTTCGACCAGTTCGGGCGCCGAGCGGCCGTCGATCTCGAAGAAGCCGGCGGGCTGGCCCGCGACATGCATCACCCAGACTTCGACCCGCTCGTCGTGGATGATGCCGGCAAGCTCGCTGTCGGAGAGCGCCTTGCGGTCGACCCAGGCGTAGTCGCGGCCGACGGTATCATAGAGAAAACGGTAGAATGCGATCGACGGATGTTCCGCGCGCATCAGCATCAGCTTCGGGATGGCAGGAATCGGAACCTGCAGCAGCGGCTCTGCCGTCATCTCAAGCATGGTGACCGTTGTTTCGACCGCTGCCAATTCAGGCACCTGTCGCAATCTTGCTGTCCGGATTACCGCCCCACTCGGTCCATGAGCCATCATAGAGGGCATGGCTGCAGGCACCAGCAAGCGTCAGCCCGAGCGAGAGGATCGCGGCCGTAATGCCGGAGCCGCAGGTGGTGATCACGGGTTTCGACAGGTCGACACCGGCGGTCGCGAAGACCTCGGCAATCTCGTCTGCCGGCTTCATTGTACCATCGGCCCTGAGCAAGGTCGCGTAGTGAACATTGCGCGCGCCCGGCATGTGTCCAGCCCGCACGCCGGCCCGCGGTTCCGCCTCTTCACCGCGGTAGCGGCCGGGCGACCGGGCGTCGGCCAACTGTGCAGATCCGGACCTGAGGGCATCGGCAACATGCGCCATGTCACGCACCATCATTGCCTGGTAGCGTGCCGTGAAGTGGCGCTCCTGCGGCTTGCGGGCAGGGCCGTCCTCCAGGGGGTGGCCCTCCGCCTTCCATGTGGGCAAGCCACCGTCCAGCACCGCGACATCGGCGTGGCCGAAGACCTTGAACATCCACCAGGCACGGGCCGCAGAGAAAAGCCCCGCCTGATCGTAGCAGATCACTCGCTTGCCATCGCCGATACCCAGCCTGCGCATGCGCGAGGAGAATTTCTCCGGGCTTGGAAGCATGTGGGGCAGGGTGCTTTCAGTGTCCGAAATCTCGTCGAAGTCGAAGAACTGGGCGCCCGGAATATGCCCCTCGGTGAATTCGGCGCGCGCGTTGCGGCCACTCGCGGGAAGGTGCCACGAGGCATCGACGATCGCGATATCGGGCGAGGCCAGGTGTTTCTCGAGCCAGTTGGTGGAGACGATGTCGTCGCTCATGCGAACACCACGCGGATTCGGCGGTTGATCTTGCCCTTGTTCTCGATCTTTCCCACGGTGACCGGGCCGATGCCGCCGGTGGATTGCAAATGCGTGCCGCCGCAGGGCTGGATGTCGACCTTGCCGTTCTCGCCGATCAATACGAGACGGACGCGGCCGGTGCCCATGGGCGGCTTCACCGACATGGTCCGAATGAGATGCTGATTCTCTTCCATCTCGGCATCGGTGATCCAGCGATAGCTCACCGGGTGATCTTCGGCGATCAGGCGGTTTATGCGTTCGGAAAGTACGGCTTTGTCGGGAATCTCGCCCTCCGGAATGTCGAAGTCAATGCGGCCGCCATCCTCCGTGATGGCGCCACCGGTCACCGGAAATGGCACCGAGACGCAAAGGAGGTGCATCAGCGTGTGCGCCCGCATGTTGCGATGGCGATTGTCCCAATCGAGCGTTGCCATGACCGTGGCGCCCACGGCGGGTGTTGCAGTATTCGGTTCCGGGACATGCACGACATTCTTCGCCGCGTCATAGACAGTGGTGGCGATTGGCATTTCCCCGCCGTCCCACGCGATGTGGCCCTTGTCTCCAGGCTGGCCGCCGGCGGTGGCATAGAATACCGTTCGGTCAAGCAGGATGCCGCCCCGCTCGTTGATTGCCGAGACCGTGGCCGTGCAGGATCTCAGCTGCGAATCCTCGCGAAACAGCAATGCCGTCACGCCGGAACCTCTTCCGTGACGTCCGGCACCTTGGGAACTGCTTCCAGCCAGGCAGGCACAGGCAGGTTCTTCTCGCGCAGGAATGCCGGGTTGAACAGCTTGGATGCATAGCGCGTGCCATAGTCGCAGAGAATGGTCACGATCGTATGACCGGGGCCGAGAGCCTTGGCCATGCGGATGGCACCCGCGACATTGACGCCCGTCGAACCTCCCATGCAGAGGCCTTCGTGCTGGAGCAGGTCAAACGCGATCGGGATGGCCTCGCTGTCCGGAATCTGGAAGGCCTCGTCCACGATGGCGCCCTCCAGATTTGCGGTGATGCGGCCCTGGCCGATTCCTTCCGTGATGGAGGACCCTTCGGCCTTGAGTTCGCCGAACTTGTAGTAGTTATACAGAGCCGCGCCCATTGGGTCGGCCAGGGCGATCTTGATCGCCGGATTGCGGGACTTCAGTCCCATGCTGACGCCGGCCAGCGTTCCGCCTGAGCCTACGGCCGCGACGAAGGCATCAACCTTGCCGTCCGTCTGCGCCCAGATTTCGGGGGCCGTGGTCTCGATATGGGCGAGGCGGTTGGCCGTGTTGTCGAACTGGTTGGCCCAGACGGCGCCCATGGCCTTGGCGAGACGGCCGGAATACTTCACGTAGTTATTGGGGTTCTTGTAGGGAACGGCAGGAACCTCGACCAACTCGGCACCGAGCTGGCGCAATGCGTCCTTCTTCTCCTGCGACTGGGTCACGGGGATGACGATGACCGAGCGGAAGCCCATGGCGTTGGCCACTACCGTCAGGCCGATGCCGGTGTTTCCGGCCGTGCCCTCGACGATGGTCCCCCCCGGCTTCAGCGTGCCGCGGGCAATGGCGTCGCGGATGATGAACAAGGCTGCCCGGTCTTTGACCGACTGACCCGGGTTCATGAACTCGGCTTTGCCAAGGATGGTGCAGCCCGTCAGTTCCGAGGCCTTGCGGAGCTTGATGAGCGGGGTGTTCCCGATAGCGGCGATAACGTCTTGTCTGATATCCATCCGCTAGACATGCCCCATGCGAGGCAGGTCCGTCAAATGGACTTGGTCTTGCCGTCTGGTCCGGCTGCTGACGGGTCCCAGGACAGAAAAGGCCGGGCACGGGGCCCGGCCTTGAAGCTGGCTCCCCGAGCTGGACTCGAACCAGCGACCATTCGATTAACAGTCGAATGCTCTACCAACTGAGCTATCGGGGAATGACTAGGCGCGCGTATAGCAGAGGCGTCCGGCCGGGAAAAGAGTTTTTCTGGTGGGGGCAGCGGGTCTGGAAAAGCCATAATCCTCTACCATATCTGCGCAATGTCGCGCGTCAATTTCGTCGGGTACAAGATGAAGCTCCCTGGGCATCCCCTCCTGCGGATGGGCATGGGGCTGCTTCTGGTTTTCTTTGGACTTCTGGGGTTCCTGCCGGTTCTCGGCTTCTGGATGGTGCCCCTCGGCCTCCTCATCCTGTCCGTAGACCTTCCGTTCGTGAGGCGCTGGACACGGCTTCTCAATGTCAGGTTGGGGCATTTCCTGCACCGCCGCTGGCCCGGTCTTGCCCGCAAGATGGGGTACGGCATGCGCCGTGATCGTGGTTGACCGGCCTCAGGCCCAGTCGATCCGGAACCGGCAGGCCGCAGCGCCCATGCCGGCGCATTCCGTCTCGGTGACGTGGGCATCCGCAGAAACGAGTTCCCTGAAAAGGCGCTCGAATGTCGCCACGTAAAATGTGCAGCCTGGCGACTGGGTGGTTGCGTTCCGGCAAAGCGGACAGTCTTCAATGGTGAAATGCACCGGCTTGAGGCCGTTGTAGGTGAACCTGCCTGATCCGGTGAAGGTCCAGGCGTGACGCGAGATCGCCTGAAGCAGGATACGCCCGGCAAGGGGAGCCGGCAGAGTCCGCAGCAGGTGTTGCACCAGGGCGGGAATACGGTTGGCGAGCAGATAGTTGGCCGTATGGTGGCCTGCGACCCAGGAGACGCTGGCCGAGTGTCTTTCGCCGAGACCTGCACGCAGCCGGTGATGCAGTTCCACGACGTCCGACTCGGCAATCATGGTTTCCGGCGGACGTTCCAGATAATGCGCGATCCCTGCTTCGCCGAAGATCCGTGTCGAGGCCGATCTGCCCTCGACGGCGTCAAGCGCCTTTGCGACTTGAATCACCGCATTGGGACCGATCAGCGCTGCAACAGCCTGTGACATGCCCGACTATTCCGCCGCTGGGACGTGCTCGTCGGCCTCTGCCATCTGTTCGGTGCCGCCGCCACAGGCCATGATCTTGGCCTGATCGTCGCCCCTGAGCTTGCGGTTGTGGGTGGTCTTCCACTCGACGCGTGACGTGTCCGCGCGCTTGCGCGACATGTCGAAGCCGAAGTCGACCTTGCCCTTGGATTGCGGACCCCAGTAGTTGACCCGGCCCAGGTCGTAGAATTTCCGCTCGAAGCCGGACTTGAGGAAGGCCTTGAGGCACCCCCAAAGATAGCGCCGCCGCTCGCCGGTGCCGGCGAAGGGATAGGAGAAGAGCGCCTTCTTCATGTAGAAGCGGCGGTAGTTGTTCATGACACGGTTCAGCAGTTCACCGCGATCCATGGCGTCCGGCTTCATGATCGGGGTCACGAAATTGTATTTCTCGTAGTCGAAGACCTCGACCTTGTCGCCCAGCTCGCGGAAGAGATCGGAAAAGGGCCATGGCGTGTACATTGACCAGTTGGCGAGGTCGGGCTTCCAGTCCTGCGCCATGCGATAGGTTTCTTCGAGCGTTTCCGCCGTCTCGTTCTCGAGGCCCACGATGAACTGCGCTTCCACCACGATACCGGCATCGCGCAGCAGCTTGATGGCCTTCTTGTTCTGGGCGACGGTGGTTTCCTTGTGGAACCTGTCGAGCTGCAGTTGGGCCGCAGCCTCGGTGCCGAGCGAGACGTGGATGAGGCCTGCCTTGCGGTAAAAGGGCAGCAGCGCCTCGTCGCGAAGGATATCGGTCACCCGCGTGTTGATGCCCCAGAGGATGCCGAGGTTGCGGCTGATTAGCTCCTCGCAGAAGGCCACGAATTTCTTCTTGTTGATGGTCGGCTCCTCGTCGGCGAGGATGAAGAAGCCGACGTCATGGTCGCGCACAAGAGTCTCGATCTCATCCACCACCTTCTTCGGGTCGCGAATGCGATAGTCGCGCCAGAACTTCCACTGCGAGCAGAAGCTGCAGGTGAAGGGGCAGCCGCGCGCCATGTTGGGAATGGCGACGCGCTTGTTCATCGGAATGTAGATGTATTTCTGCCACTCGAGCACGCTCCAGTCCGGCGAGATGGAGTCGAGGTTCTTGACCGTGGGTGCCGCAGGCGTGGCCACGACCTGTTCGCCGTCGCGATAGGCAAGCCCCTTGATCTCATTGCGCTGGGACGGCCAGCGGCCCGCGTCAATGGCGCGGATCAGCTCGACGAAGATCTCTTCGCCTTCACCCCGCACGATCGTGTCGATCCAGGGCGCCTCGGTGAGGACCTGATTGTACATGAAAGTGGCGTGTATCCCGCCAAGAACCGTCACGGCCTGAGGATGGATCTCCTTCGCGATCTGCAGAAGGCGCTCGGCCTTGTAGATCGATGGCGTGATGGCGGTGGCGCCGATCACGTCGGGCTTCTCCTCGGCAAGGATGCGGCGGACGGCGTCCTCGGAGAGGTCGTTGGTCATGGCATCGATGAACCGCAGGTCGGTGTAGCCCGCCTGCTTCAGGGCACCGGCGAGATAGGCCACCCAGGCGGGCGGCCAGTTGCCGGCGATTTCGGCGCCGCCCGAGTGGTAGTTCGGGTGAAGCAGAAGCACGCGCATGACATCCTCCCTTGGTCGCCAGTTGTGTCAATCAAACTGGACGTCCGAAGGATTTTACGCTTTGATCCTGATCAAGCCGCGCGTGCGAAGTGGCTGACGATCCAGACGCCAAGTGCGGAACTGATACCACTGACGACGCCACCCCAAACCATGTCGATGATCGCGATCTTGGTGGTGAAACCCTTCATGACCGCAAGGTTGGTCAGGTCGTAGGTGCCATAGGCAACCAGGCCAAACAGGGCGCCATAGATCAGCGCCTGCGAAACCGACCCGGCGGCCAGGGCCGGTCGCAGCACGAAAATGAGAAGCCCGGTGACATAGAGCGCATAGAAGGCCCCGGCGGCTGCGAGGTCAGGCTTCTCCTTCAGCAGGCCGCCGATCTCACTGACATAGAAGCCGCGGCCCAGCCAGGTGAGCCACACCATGTCGATGGCCAGAAAGATGATGGCCGTGACCACCCAGAGTGCGATGATGCTCATGTTTGTGTGCCCCTTGTTGCTTTCCCACTATACGCTCAGGCAGCACCCGAGAGATCATCGCAAGATGCCGATGTTCCGCTCTTTGTTCTACGCCACGGCACGGCTCAGCGCACACTGTGACCACAGCTCGGATAGCGCCGTGACGAGGCGATCGATATCCTCGTCGCTGTGCAGCGGCGTTGGCGTGATGCGCAGGCGCTCCGTGCCGCGGGGCACGGTCGGGTAGTTGATGGGCTGGATATAGATGCCGTAGCGTTCCATCAGGATATCGCTGATCCACTTGCATTTCTTCGGATCGCCAACCATCACCGGCACGATATGGCTCTGGTTGGCCATGTACGGCAGGCCGATGGCATCGAGTTTCCGGCGCAGCTTGGCCACACGGTCACGCTGCCTGCGCCGTTCGAGTTCGCTGACCTTCAGGTGGCGGATGGAGGCCGCAGCAGCTGCTGCAACGGCGGGCGGGAGCGCCGTCGTGAAGATGAAGCCCGAGGCGAAGCTGCGCACGAAGTCGCACAGTGCCGCGGTGCCGGTGATGTAGCCGCCAACCACGCCGAAGGCCTTGCCGAGCGTGCCTTCGATCACCGTGATCCGGTCCATCAGGCCCTCGCGCTCGGCGATGCCACCGCCGCGCGGGCCATACATGCCCACGGCGTGGACTTCATCGAGGTAGGTCATGGCATTGTACTTGTCGGCAAGGTCGCAGATCTCGCGGATCGGGCCGATGTCACCATCCATGGAGTAAACCGACTCGAAGGCAATCAGCTTCGGCCGATCCGGATCGATGTGTTTCAGCAGGCGCTCGAGATCGGCCACGTCATTGTGCTTGAAGATATGGCGTTCGGCGCGGCTGTGACGGATGCCTTCGATCATCGAGGCGTGGTTTCCTGCGTCGGACAGCACCACGCAGTCGGGGATGCAGGAGGCCAATGTGCCAAGCGCGGCCCAGTTCGACACGTAGCCCGAGGTGAAGAGCAGGGCGGATTCCTTACCGTGAAGGTCGGCCAGTTCCTGCTCCAGCAGGACGTGATAGTGATTGGTGCCCGAGATGTTGCGGGTAGCGCCCTTCCTCGCGGAGTCCATCCAGTTCGGACTTGAAGAAGTTCTCGTAGTTCATGTCTTCCTCCCGCGCATCTTTCCGCCTGCTTTCAGGGTGTTGTCTTTACCAGTTTCAGTTCCACGGCATTGGTTGCCGCATTGTGTGCTGGTCGTTGCGGCCCATCCTGCATCGCAAGTGTCCAGCGGAAGAGCTTCTCGACCGGCAACGGCAGCATCAGGAACCAGTGCTCGACAAGTGCCAGCGTCATCATCGCGCCGAGGAAGCTCAGGCTCGTGACGTCATGTTCCGTATAGGCGCCGGCAGCAGAGAGGAAGAGAAGGACAGACCCGACGGTCGCTGCCGTCACGGATACGGGGAAGAGCAGGTTCATCGGCTTCCGGGTGAGAAAGCTCTTGAGGACTTCCATGCGGGCAGGGACGAACTCTTCGCTGACATTCCGCACGCCAAGGAACACGTTCAGGCGCGCACTCAGGTTCATCATCCAGAGCAGCAGATAGGTCCACATGGCGACATGGTTCTGGCCGTCCCACACGAGCCATGCAATGACCAGGGCGACGGCGACGATCGACAACTCGTGCCAGAGGTTGACTTCGATGGCATGGCGGAAATGCCGCCAGCCTGAGCAACCTGCCTGGCAGCGATGCTTCCGCGGCCCGGTGACGTATCCCATGTACAGGCTGATTTCCTGGAAGCCCCAGGCCAGAACGGCCGCCGTGAAGGCGAGGTAGGTGGCCACGATCCCGGTATCGCTGCGCAGCCACCAGATGGCACCCAGTGCTGCCGCCAGAACGGCGGTAGCGCCCAGCATGCTCCACCGGAAGGTTCGCGCCGGGAGGCTGTCCAGGTAGAAGATCAGCCCGGTGCAGAACCACCAGAGAAAGAGTGCGTAGGCGATGGGCAGGGCATAGGCCATCGGAGTCGTGCGGGTCCTACCAGGTTGGCGCCAGGCGGATGTCGCGCGGCAGGGCGTTGGTCTTTGACGGGATCATGTAGAGCCGCAGAAAGCAGAGGCCGGCCGCCGCCGTGGTGCGGAGCTTTCCAAGCTTCGCGGTCAGCCCGCCCTTCTGCTGCCAGACCGCGTTGCGGTCGTTGATCTGGCGCAGCTTGGCAAGGCCTGCAAAGAAGGCCGGGTTGTCGATGTCGAGCTCCAGCGGAAAGACCTGGCGTGATATCTCCGACGTGATCTTGAAGACCTTGTAGCCATAGTCGTCGGGATCGATGCCGAGGGCCTCGTGGAAATGCGGCCGCTGATGGTCGCGCACATACATGGTGGCGAAGACGGCAAGCAGGAAGAACTTCACCCAGTACTTGTTCAGCCCGCTGAGAAGTTCGGGATTGGCCCGCATCAGCAGGGCGAAAGCCTCGCCATGGCGGAACCCGTCATTGCACCACTGCTCGAACCACTTGAAGATGGGATGGAACCGCCGCTCCGGATGGGCCTGGAGATGGCGGAAGATGGTGATGTATCGGGCATAGCCGATCTTCTCGGAGAGATAGGTCGCGTAGAAGATGAACTTCGGCTTGAAATAGGTATACTTCTTCGACTTGGTCAGGAAGCCGAGGTCGACGCCGATCTTGAAGTCCTTGAGCGTGTCATTGATGAAGCCGGCGTGGCGTCCCTCGTCGCGGCTCATGAGCTTGAAGAGTTCGCACATGTCCGGATTGGATCCGCGCTTGCGCATTTCGGCGTAAAGCACGCAGCCGGAAAACTCCGCCGTCAGCGAGCTGACCAGGAAGTCGACGAACTCCTTGCGCAGGCCCTCGGGAAGACTTTCAAGCGTGACGTGGTCCCACTCGGCATTGCGCTTGAAGTGGGACTTGTTGGGGTCGCTGGCCATCTCGGCAATCAGCGCATCCCATTCCTTGCGCACCGAGGTGACGTCCATGTCGTTCAGCGCTGCGTAGTCGGTCGTGTAGAAGCGCGGGCTCAGGACCGTACTCTCCTGCGCCTTCTTGAGCGTATCCGCCGGGCGGATGCCGAGTGTTTCGATGGTCATAGTTCCTCCCCCGAGAAGCTGAATTCCAGCAGTTCCATGAATTCCAGGTCACCAGTCATCTTGACCCATTTGCGCTCGATCCAGCCGGCGCGCTTGATCGTCGCCTTGCGACGTTCGGCTGTGGTTTCGCCGTAAGGCACGACGATGGGCTTGCCGTGTACGAGAACCTCGTCACCGGGCTTGATTTCCACATTGCCGTCCAGTTCCACATGGGCGGCGAGACTCTCGAAGGTGTTGACGACATGTACGGTGCACATCACGTCCTCGCGTGGACCGGTAAAGAGGTTCATTGTGCTTGTCCTCCCTCACTACGTTTCAGATAGGGCTCGAAACTGGCCGCATTGGTCTGGCCATAGGCCATGAGGTCCAGGGCGACGCCGTCATGGGTGTCGATCAGCACGAGCCTGTTGTTGGGCCAGCGCTGCAGCAGGAAAGGGACGTCGTAGGAGACCTGGTCGCTCTTGCGGGCCCGGTTGAGGCCGCGCAGCAGGCCGCGCAGGAAGTGATTGGTACCGGGTGCCACGACCGCCACGTCTTCACTGGTCTCTGCATCGATGATGCGCACGCTGCCGTCCGGGGCATCGGCAAAGCGCAGAAGCCGCGCGGCCTCTGGAACCTCGTTCAGTTGTCCGATCATGCCAGGAGATGGCGGCATGCCGCCGAGGCGCGCCGCCGCCACGAAAACCAGTGTCGCACAGAGGAAGGCCACGACCACCGTGGTCGGGAGTTTCGGAGCCGAGGTCGCGGCGGTGGGCTGCATGCTTTCCATCCTCATGCTGCCACTGCCCGAACCGGCAATCTCACTGGCTGCCCCTGACGGGCCGCAGCAGACTGCGGTGCGTTGCTCAAGGCCGTTGCAAGAAGCTTTGCCACCTGGTCAGCGTCGGGAATGGCGCGGAGACAAGGTTGCGGATTGCGGAAATGCAGGGGCCGCGCATGTGGCCAGAGCAAGAGGTAGGCGACCCGTTCCGATGCGGCCAGCTTGAGCGGAATTTCGCCCGAGCCGTTGGCATAGAGGCGGAGCGAGGCGCTGTCCACCAGCCGGAAGGGAAGGTTGAGCGTAACCGGCAGGGCGATGCCGATGCGCATGACCAGGCGCCTGGTGGTCATGCTGTAGACGGTCGTCCGTGCACTGACATAGGCGAGAAATGTCAGGATGGCCGCCGCGATGCCACCCATCGGCAGGAGCCAGACGAAAGGCCAGACTGCTTCGGCCAGCGAGGATCCGTCGGCAAGCCTGAAGACGGCCTGGACGATGGCGATCGCCAGAAAATACCAGATCACCTTGCGGGCATGAAAGGCATGGACCGCCAGATCCTGCCAGCGCGGGGCGCCCTGCCAGAGCAGGCGTTCCCCCGCAGGCAGCATCTCGGGCAAGCCCCTTACGGGCTCGAATTCGAAATCGTCGCTCATATCAGCGGCTCGGCGCGCTCGGGCGTGGCATAGAGGTGACCACTGGAGTAGTAGGCACAGATGCGATCCTCCTCGAGGCGCGTGACCACGTCCGGCTTGCGGTGGGCCGGAACATTGGCGAACTGCTTGCCAAGGATGGACTTCACTTCGACCTGGTTGCGTGAGCCGCTGATGCGCGACAGCGTGGTGGGCAGCAGCACGTTGCGCTTTCCGTTCTTGTCGCTGACCTCGACCTCGAGATAACGGATAATGTATTCGGCCCGGTCGAGCCAGACATCGCGGACGATGCCGCCCTGACGCCCGTCGGCGCCGATCACCGGCATGCCGCGCGGGTCGGGATCATGAGTGTCGATGTAGAAGCCGTCCGCGGCGCGCAGCGGCAGGAGCTTCGGGGTGCCGTGAATGGTCGCGTCCGGAATGTCGGCGCGTTCGGCATAGGAGGCCGGCCCCACGCCATCCAGCATCGGATTGCCGTCCGGCTCGAGTGGCGCACCCAGCCAGCCGCCGACCGGCGTGGCCTTCACCGGGCGCGAGTCGTGCGGCTCGGCGCGGGGCGCCATCACCGTCGAGCCGTCGGCGAGCTTGAAGGTCTTTGGTGAAGGAATTGCGGGGAAGCCCTGGACCGTGATGTGGGCCGAGCGCTCTGATTCAAGGGGGTAGCCCTCGCGCTTGTCTTCGCGGCGGACATAGAAGATCAAAGCCGCCAGGAAGGCCCAGAACAGGTAAAGCACGATCTGGGCCACGTCGATGTACTGGGTGATGGCTGCATTCATGTCGGGTCTCCTCGATCAGCCGGGCATTTCCGCCAGCCCGAAGCCCTGGCCTCTACGCAGCGAGCTGCGGCGGCCCGACCGGACCAGCGGTCCGATGGCGGCGAGCGTGGCAAAAAGTAGCAAGATTTCGATATGATAGACGGCACTGTATCCGGCATCCGGCCCGGCGAATGCCGGGCCTAGCGTGCCGTGTTCGGATAGCGCCGAAATGGCGTCGCGAACGGTGCCGCTCACGGCAATGGCAAGGCCGGCCGAAGTGGCCTGCACCGCACCCCAGGCGCCGAGCGCAATGCCGCTCATGCCGCTGGCGGCAAGATCCATGGCTGCCGTAAGCATGCCGACCGCGAAGAGGCCGCCACCGAAGCCGATGCTGAAGGCAGCGAAGCGGAACAGCATCACGGCGTCGAGAACGGGGGACATGATGACAGCCGAGAAGGCGGCGATGCCGAAGAGAATGCCCAGCGCGGCGATGCGGTGTGGATCGCCGCCACGGTCCAGCATTCTGGCCGACAGCGCAAGGCCGCAAAGAGTGCCGAAGGCGAGAATGGCTGTGAGCAGGGTGGTCTGACCGACGTCGAGACCGAAGACCTGGCCGCCAAACGGCTCAAGCAGGATGTCCTGCATGCTGAAGCCTGCCGTGCCGAGGCCAAGCGCCACGAGCAGGCGCTTCGAGCGTCCCGCCGCCATGAATTGGGCCCAGGCCTCGCGGAAGCGGACTCGGGGCATGCGCGGATCGGTGGTCGCGGGGTTGCGCGCCTCCTGCTTCCACAGGGCAATGCCGTTAAGGATGAAGGTGATGGCCGCGGCACCCTGGATGATCTGGATGAGCTCGATCGAAGAGAAATCCCGCAGCAGGAAACCGAAGATCAGTGCGCTGAGCATCATGCCGGCAAGCAGCATGACATAGAGCAGGGCCACGACCTTGGGGCGGGCTTCGGGCGGTGCGAGGTCATTGGCCAGCGCGAGACCAGCGGTCTGCGTCGTATGCAGGCCGGCACCCACCAGCAGGAAGGCCAGTGCAGCACCGATCTCGCCATAGATGACAGGGCCATTCCCGTCCCCGGAGAGCACGAGCAGGGCGAAGGGCATGATGGCGAAGCCGCCGAACTGCAACATGGTGCCGAACCAGATGTAGGGCACGCGCCGCCATCCCAGGACCGAGCGATGCGTGTCCGACTTGAAGCCGATCAGGGCGCGGAAGGGCGCGAAGACCAGCGGCAACGAGACCATGAGACCGACCAGCCAGGCGGGAACGCCCAGTTCCACGATCATAACGCGGTTCAGGGTGCCGGTGAGCAGGACCATGGCCATGCCGACCGAGACCTGGAAGAGCGACAGCCGCAGCAACCGTCCGAGCGGAAGTTCCTTGGTTGCCGCATCGGCAAATGGCAGGAAGCGTGGCCCCAGAAGTTGCCACCCTCTCGCCAGTGCCTGGTTGACCTGCCTCATGCGCGCTTCAGCTCCTGCGCATGCGAGATGTAGAAGCCGCTGGACACGCGGGCGTTGCGCGCCAGTCCCCAGTCCTTGAGCTTCTCATGCGCGGCCACCGCCTTGAACAGGGCCGGCGTGGTGTGCGGAACGATGGCTGGCGAGCGGTCGCCGCGTGGAAAGATCTTGCCGACGGCGTGCATCATGGCCAGTGCAGGGGTGCGCGGGGCATAGGTGAAATGCACGCCGCTGTCGCTCATGGCGCTGAAGCGGGCGAGAATGTTGACCATGTCAGGCAGGTTGTAGTGAATGACCGAGTCCATGGCGACGATATGGTCAAACCTGCCCAGCGACGGGTCGAGCATGTCGCCGGACCGGAAGGTTATGCGGCCCGGGCCGAGAGAGGCGGGAAGGCGTTCCTGTGCCAGCTTCACCAGTGTCGGCGACAGATCGATGGCTACAACGTCGGCGCCGCGCCGCGCGGCCTCGACCGCCAGTGCACCGGTGCCGCAGCCGGCGTCGAGCAACCGGCAGCCGCGCAGATCCGACGGCAGAAAGCCAAGCAGCGTCTGGCGCATGCGGTCACGTCCGGCGCGCACCGTGGCGCGAATGCCGCTGACCGGCGCGTCCGAGGTCAACCGCGACCAGGCCTGTGCCGCCGTGCGATCAAAGTAGTGTTCGATCTCGTTGCGCCGCTGCTGGTAGGTGTTCGCCATCAGTCAAATCCCAGGAAATCGAAGATGTCGCGGTCCTTCATCGACTTCGCGTCGAGCGGTTCGGCACCGGCCCAGAGCTGTGCAGCGAGTTTGAGATATTCGTTCTGAACATCCTCGATCTCGGGCGAAGCGGGCATCTCGAAGAGGGTCGATTTCTTCAGCCGGCTGAGGCGGATGGCGTCGAGATCCGGGAAGTGAGCCAGGCGCTTCAGGCCGATCGCTTCGTTGAAGCGGTCGATCTGGTCTGTGTCCTTGCTGCGGTTGGCGATGACGCCACCAACGCGGACGCCATAGTTCTTCGCCTTGGCGTTGATCGCCGCGACGATGCGGTTCATGGCGAAGATCGAGTCGAAGTCGTTGGCGGTCACGATCAGGGCGCGGTCGGCGTGCTGGAGGGGGGAGGCGAAGCCGCCGCACACGACGTCGCCCAATACGTCGAAGATCACGACGTCGGTCTCATCGAGCAGGTGATGCTCCTTGAGGAGCTTCACGGTCTGGCCCACGACGTAGCCGCCGCAACCGGTGCCGGCCGGGGGCCCGCCCGCCTCGATGCACATGACGCCGTTGTAACCCTGGAACACGAAATCCTCGGGGCGCAGTTCCTCGGAATGGAAATCGACCTGTTCGAGGATGTCGATCACCGTCGGGATCAGCGACTTGGTGAGCGTGAAGGTGGAGTCGTGCTTGGGATCGCAACCGATCTGGAGCACGCGCTTGCCAAGCTTCGAGAATGCCACCGAGAGGTTCGACGAGGTCGTGCTCTTGCCGATGCCGCCCTTGCCGTAGATGGAAAAGACCTTGGCCGTGCCGATCTGCACGTTGGGGTCGAGGTGAACCTGCACGCTGCCTTCACCGTCACCGGGCCGCTTGGCCTGGCGTGGCCGGCGATCAAGAACCATGGTCATGCCGCAACCTCCGCACCAATGCCTTCGAGCCTGTCTTCGAGTTCCTCACCGGCGCGCTTCAGCGCGTCCAGCGTTTCGGCATCCGGCTTCCAGAAGGAGCGACGCTCCGCCTCCAGCAGCCGGTTCACCACTTTCACGGCCGCCTTGGGATTGAGGGCGGCAAGGCGGTCCCGCATGGATTCATCCAGCACATAGGTCTGGGTAAACTGCTGGTAGACCCATGGCGCCACCTGGCCCGTCGTTGCCGACCAGCCCACCGTATTGGTGAGGTGGCATTCGATGTGGCGGACGCCTTCGTGGCCATGCTTCAGCATGCCTTCGTACCACTTGGGGTTCAGCACCCGGGTGCGCGATTCAAGCGCGACCTGGTCGGCCAGCGTGCGCACGACGCCGGCACCGCGAGTCTGGTCTCCGATGTACACAGGAATGGCTTCACCCTTTTGCTTTTCGGCTGCGCGGCTGATTCCGCCCAGGGAGTCGAAGTAGTGGTCGACGGTGGTGACCCCCAGTTCCACGGACTCGAGGTTCTGGTAGGCAAGATCGACTCCGGAAAGCACCGCGGCCATGATCTCGGACTGCGCGGCGGCCTGTCCGTTGCGGCCATGTGCAAAGCACTTCCGCTTGGAGAAGACCTCGCCAAGTTCGCTCTCGTCCTCCCAGCGGCCGCTATCGACCATCATGTTGACGTTCGAGCCATAGGCGCCGTCCGCATTGCTGAAGACGCGCAGCGCAGCCGTTTCCAGGTCGCAGCCGGTCTTGCGCATGTGCGCGAGGGCGTGCTTGCGAACGAAGTTGAGGTCCTCCGGTTCGTCCGCAGCGGCAGCGAGATAGCAGGCCTCTGCCAGCATGCGGGTCTGCAGAGGCAGCAGGTCGCGGAAGATGCCGGAGAGCGTCAGCATCACGTCGATGCGCGGGTGGCTGAGCGTCTCGGCCGGCAGCAGGCTGGCGCCAGCCAGCCGCCCGAAGCTGTCGAAGCGTGGAACGGCCCCCAGCAGCGACATGGCCTGGGCAATCGGCCCGCCCTCGCTCTTGAGGTTGTCGGTGCCCCAGAGAACCAGCGCAACGGTCTCGGGAATGGGCTTGCCATTGGCCAAATGCGTCCTGAGGAGCAGATCGGCCTGGCGCGCACCGTCCGCCACCGCAAATGCCGATGGAATGCGGAACGGGTCGAAGCCGTGCAGATTGCGGCCCGTGGGCAGGATGGAAGGCGTGCGGATCAGGTCGCCGCCGGCAACGGGGCGGATTAATCCGCCATCGAGCGCATGGAGCAATCCGCCGATCTCGTGATCCTGCGAGAGGAGTTCCTCCATCTTCGCCATGTCGGCCTCGGGATTGGTTTCCGCGACACTTGCCAGCATGTCTTTGCGGGCCTCGGCCGTCATCGCCTCGCCCACCACATGGAGCCCGTGCGGAATGAGCGTGTATTCGAGTTCGAGAATGGCCGTCTGCAGCGCCTGGATGCTGGCATCTGCATCGGTCCATGCGGGCTCGGCCTGGATCAAGTCGACAGCGGCAGCCTGCGCCTGGACCAGTACGGCGAGTTGGTCGCGTTCGGAGGCATCGGGCGAAAGGCCGCGCCAGCGTTCGATGGACGACTTGAGGTCAACGAGCCCACGGTAGAGCCCGGCCTGAGCCAACGGCGGAGTGAGGTAGCTGATCAGGGTGGCTCCGGCGCGCCGCTTGGCGATGGTTCCTTCCGACGGGTTGTTGGCGGCATAGAGATAGAGGTTCGGCAGGTCGCCGATCAGCCGGTCGGGCCAGCAGGCCTGCGACATGCCGGATTGCTTGCCGGGCATGAACTCCAATGCGCCATGCGTGCCGAAGTGCAGCACCGCATGGGCGCCGAAATCCTCTCGGAGGTAGCGGTAGAAGGCCGAGAAGGCATGGGTGGGCGAGAAGTTACGCTCGAAGAGCAGCCGCATCGGGTCGCCTTCGTAACCGAAGGCCGGCTGGATGCCGACAAACACATTGCCGAAGCGCTCGCCCAGCACATGGATGTGGCCGCTGTCGCTTTGCTGCCGGCCGGGGGCAGGACCCCACTGCGCCTCGATCTCCGCCAGATGGGGCTCGCGCCGCACGTGGTCGTCGGCCGGGATGCGGCAATGGACATTGGCGTCCGTCCCGAAGCGCTCGGCATTGCCCTTGAGAATACGATCGCGGAGCGCATCCACGGTGGCCGGCACCTCGACCGAGTAGCCATCGCGTTTCAGGGCCTGCAAGGTATTGAACAACGACTCGAAGACGCCGAGGAAAGCCGCCGTCCCTGTGCTGCCGCCGTTGGGCGGGAAGTTGAAGAGCACAACCGCGACGCTGCGATCGCTCTTCTCGGCCTGGCGGAGCGCAACGAGCTTGGAAACCCGCGTGGCAAGCATCGCCGCGCGTTCGGCATGGACCCGCATGCTGCGTTCGCCGCCTTCCGAACCATAGCGGCCGCCAAAGACGATGGAACCGGTGGCACCATCGATCTCCGGAATGGCGATCATCATGGTCGTCTCGATCGGATGAAGGCCGCGTTCCGAGGCTTCCCATTCTTCCAGTGTCTGGAACTCGACCGGCTGGGCTGCGACGTAAGGCACATCCAGGGCGGCCAGCACCTCTTCGGCCGCGCGCGCGTCATTGTAGGCCGGGCCGCCGACCAGCGAGAAGCCGCTGAGCGAGACCAGGGCGTCGATGGCCGTGCTGCCGTTCCTCATGAAGAATTTTTCGATGGCGGGACGCTGGTCCAGGCCCGTCGCAAAGGCAGGAATGACCTTCAGACCGCGCGACTCCAGCGCTGCAATCACGCCGTCGTAATGCCCGGTGTCGCCCGAGAGAACGTAGGACCGCATCAGCAGCAGACCGACGGTGCCCTTGCGCACCGATGGCGGAGCGGGGAGGTTGGCTGACGTGTCGGCCATCCGGCCAGGCAGACGGGGATGATAGACGCCCACTTCCGGGTAGGACTTCGGAGCGTCGTAGCGAAGCTTGGCGCAGAGTGCCTTGCGCGGACCATCGGCATAGCGCGACGCGAGGAAGCGCACGAGATGGCCGATGTTCTCCTCCGAGCCCGCAAGCCAGTATTGCATCGACAGGAAATAGGCACGCACATCCTGTGCGGTGCCGGGGATGAAGCGCAGGATCTTGGGAATGCGCTTCAACATGGCCAGCTGCTGTGCGCCCGCCGTAGGCTTGGAAGTTTCGCCCGAGGACTTGCTGCCGCGCAATCGCTTCAGGAGGCTCACCAGGCTGCCCTGCGTGCCGTCCATCTTGAAACGGCCAAGCTTGGTGAGGCGGATGACCTCTCCGGCGGACATGAAGGCGACCATGGCGTCGCAGTGTTCCCGCCGTGCCAGAAGAGCCGGCATCACGGCCTGGATATGCTCTTCGAGGAACAGCATGTTGACGATGATGATGTCGCCCTTGGCGATATCCTGTCGGCAGGCCTCCAGTGAGGAGGGCTGCGATGCCCAGCTCGATGCCGCATGAACCGTGAAGCTGAATCCCGGAATCTCGCGCGCCAGTGCCGTGGCCACCCGTCCGATGGCGCCGGACAGATGATTGTCCAGCGTCACGATGACGGCATTGAGGCTCGTCCTAGCGGCTGTAATGGGCTTTTGCATCGTACAGCGTCTCAACGGTGATAATGTGAAGACCACGTTCAGTTGCGTAGCGTTCGGTGTTGCGGCGCGCCTTGCCGCGCACGAAGAAGGGCACCTTCTGCAGTTCCTTCTCCGCATCCGGCGCCCAGCCCGAAAGCTGCTTGGCTTCGATCCTTGCGGGTTCGGCCGCGGCCGGCTTGGCCTCTTGCTTGGCTCCGCCATGACCAAGATGCGACGGCGCGGCCTTGTCGTTGAACTCGAAGTCGTCGCGGAACATGTGGATGAGATGTTCCTCAAGCCCCATCATGAGCGGATGAACCCAGGTGTCGAAGATCACGTTGGCGCCTTCGAAACCCATTTGCGGCGAATAGCGGGCCGGAAAGTCCTGCACATGCACCGGAGCCGAGATCACCGCGCAGGGCACGCCGAGCCGCTTGGCGATATGGCGCTCCATCTGCGTGCCAAGCACGAGCTCGGGCTGAAGCTCGGCGACCTTTGCTTCGACATCGAGATAGTCGTCCGTGATCAGCGCCTCGAGGCCCAGGGCCTTGGCGGCCTCGCGCACCGGTCTCGCGAATTCGCGGCTGTAGGTGCCCATGCCGACGACATCGAAGCCCAGTTCCTTCCCGGCAATCCGGGCGGCTGCCAGCACATGCGTGGCGTCGCCGAAGATGAAGACCCGCTTGCCGGTGAGATAGGTCGAGTCGACCGAGCGCGAGTACCACGGCAAGCGGCTTGCATCCTCGGCAAGCAGGGGCCCTGCGTCGATGCCAGCGAGCTTTGCGACCTCGGCAATGAAGTCGCGCGTTGCCGATACGCCGATGGGGATGACGGTGGTCATCGGCTGGCTGCAGTTCTTCTCCAGCCAGCGGGCGGCAGGCTCGGCCGTTTCCGGATAGAGCACCACGTTGAAGGCGGCCTCGGGCAGGCGCGCGATGTCCGAGGGACGGGCATCGAGCGGTGCCACCACGTTGATGGCAATGCCCAGTCTTGTCAGGAGCCGGGAGATTTCCGTCAGGTCGTCGCGATGGCGGAAACCAAGAGCCGTCGGCCCGAGGATGTTGCAGGACCGCGGGTTGAAATCGGCGCTGCGGCTGCCCGGATGGCACAGGCCGCGGACGATTCGATAGAAGGTCTCGGCCGCGCCCCAGTTCTCCTTTTTCTGATAGGAGGGTAGTTCAAGCGGGATGACCGGGATCGGCAGGGCAAGGGCCTTGGCCAGTCCGCCGGGGTCGTCCTGGATCAGCTCGGCCGTGCAGGACGCGCCCACGATCATCGCCTCGGGCTGGAACCGTTCGAAGGCGGACGCGCAGGAAGACTTGAAGAGCTCGGCGGTGTCGCCGCCCAGATCGCGCGCCTGGAAGGTGGTGTAGGTCACCGGTGGCCGCGAGTCGCGGCGCTCGATCATGGTGAAAAGGAGATCGGCATAGGTGTCGCCCTGGGGCGCATGGAGGACATAGTGCATGCCCTTCATGGCCGTCGCGATCCGCATGGCGCCGACATGGGGCGGTCCTTCATAGGTCCAGAGGGTCAGCTGCATGGCTCAGACCTCCAGCCGGGTGCGGCGATCGAGTGGCCTGGCGAAGAGGCGGGCAAGGTCGCCGGCCTGGTCGTAGCCCTGGATCGGGGTGAAGACGAGTTCGATGGACCACTTGGTGGCAAAGCCTTCGGCCTCCAGCGGATTGGCAAGCCCGAGGCCGCAGACCACGAGGTCTGGCTTTTCGGCCCGGCAGCGATCGAGCTGCAGCTCGACGTCCTGGCCCTCGCTCAGCACTGTGCCCTGCGGCATCAACTCGAGTTCGGGCGTCAGATGCTGACGGTGCAGATAGGGCGTGCCCACTTCGGTCAGTTCCATGCCCAGTTCGCGCGAGACGAAGCGCGCCAGCGGAATCTCGAGCTGCGAGTCGGGAAAGAAGAAAATTCGCTTTCCAACGAGGGCTTCGCGATGCGGTGCCGTCGCCATGGCTGCGCGCATGCGCCCGGCATCGGTGGCGCTTCGAAACGTCGAGTCGCTGACCCCGAATGCATCCGCTGCCGCCTTGAACCAGGCCGTGGTTCCTTCGGCGCCGAGCGGGAAGGGCGCGGCGATATGTGTGGCTCCACGTTCTTCGAGGGCACGCGCCGTCTCCGTGAGGAAGGGCTGGGCCAGCAGGAAACGGGTTCCCGGCCCGATGGCCGGCATGCCGGAACTTCGCCGGGCCGGAAGGAAGGCCACGTCGTCCAGCCCCAGATCGCGGAAGATCCGGGTGAACTGGTCTTCGACCACATCGGAAAGCGCCCCCGCTACAACGAGCGAGGGCGCCGTGCCGCTGGCTGGCAGGGGGGGGTCGGGTACCAGAGCGGCGAGACAGGCATCTTCGCCTTGCGTGAAGGTGGTCTCGATACCGCTGCCTGAGTAGTTCAAGACACGCACGCGAGGAGAATGAAGCTTGGAGAGGCGCTCGGACGCGCGCTTGAGATCGAGCTTGATCACTTCCGAAGGACAGGAACCCACGAGGAAGAGCAGCTTGATGTCAGGCCGGCGTTCGAGAAGGCGGTTGACCACACCATCGAGTTCGACATCGATATCGGCAAGGCCTGCGAGGTCGCGCTCGTCGATAATCGCAGTAGCAAAGCGCGGTTCGGCGAAGATCATGACCCCGGCCGCCGACTGAATGAGATGCGCGCAGGTGCGCGAGCCAACCACCAGGAAGAAGGCGTCCTGAATCTTCCGGTGGAGCCAGACGATGCCGGTGAGGCCACAGAAGACCTCGCGCTGGCCGCGCTGCTTGAGAACCGGTTGACCGGAACATCCGGGCAGGGCCTGGCCCTGGTCGGCAGAGCGGAACGGCAGATTCATGATGCTGCCTCCATTCCACCGAATCCCTTGCTGTCCTGCGAAAGCCTGGCGGCCCGCAGCTTGAGCAGGAATTGCGCCGCGTTGATCACATAGGCCGCATAGGCCGCCAGCGCGAGAATCAGGAGTTCCTTGCT
>JAPLOT010000013.1 GCA_026400595.1 Alphaproteobacteria bacterium
GAGATGGCGTTCGGCGCACTTCAATTGCGGTGACTGCTCCACTCATCGCTCTTGCGTGGCGAGAAAGTTTTCCGAGCCGGCAGCAGGACGGGCCAAGCGACACGAAGGGCCTGAACGGAAAATGTTTAGACAGTCGACGAAACTTTTCTTGCGCCGCTGGTCGTGAGGCGATAGTTAGCAATATGGCTAAGCATGATCCTGGACTCTCGCGGACTTTCCACGCATTGGCCGATCCGACCCGCCGGGCAATCCTGACGCGACTTGCCGGAGAATCGGCGCGAGTCACGGAATTGGCTGGTCCTACGGGTCTGCGCCTGCCCACAGTCATGCGGCATCTTTCCGTGCTGGAGAAGGCTGGCTTGATCTCCACCACCAAGGAGGGTCGAATCCGTACCTGTGCCATCGTGCCCGAGGCTCTGGACCCAGTACAGTCATGGCTTGCTGAACAGCGAACCATCTGGGAGGCCCGACTGGATCGATTGGATTCACTTCTGATGAGAGTGACGAAGGAACGCAAGAAATGACACCGAGCCCGGATCCCCTGGGCCTGGCCCGCAATATGCCCGATGACAGCAATAGCCGATTCGCGGCGCTGACCTTCGAGCGGAACCTCGCCGCGCCACTGTCGGTGCTGTGGCAGGCCTGGACGGCCCCGGCTGCGCGGGCAGTTTGGGCTGCGCCAACACCCGCTGTCACAGTGGAGTTTCTTGAGGCCGACAGCACTGTGGGTGGACGCGAAATCTCGCTCTGCAGGGTGGAGGGGAAGCCCGATATCCGTTGCGAGGTTGGCTGGCTGGTGGTGCAGTCAGAACTGCGCAGCGTGAGCTATGAAGTGATCTCAATTGCAGGCGAAATGCAGTCGGCCGCACTGGTGACTGCGGAGTTTTCGGGCGCGAAGGAGCGCAGCCGCCTGGTGGTCACAGTGCAACTCTCTTCGCTCGCCCAGAACATGGAGGCAGGGTACCGGCAAGGCTTCGGCGCTGGACTGGACAATCTCGTGGATGTCGCTGAGCGGACCATGGTGCTGGAACGCGTGATAAGGGCGCCGCGATCCACGGTCTGGGGTGCGTGGATGAATTCCGAGACGCTGCCGCAATGGTGGGGACCGGACGGGTTTTCCTGTCGAACGACGCGGATCGATCTGCGGACGGGTGGCGAATGGGTCTTCGACATGATTGCGCCAGATGGCACGGTGTTCCCGAACCATCATCGTTTTGCTGAGGTTCGGGCCGAGGAGAGGATCGGCTATATGCTTCTGTGGGGCGAGAATGGGCCAAAACATGCAGACGCCTGGGTATCCTTCGAGGACCTGGGCGGGACAACGCAGGTCACGCTGGGCATGGTGTTCAGCACGGCAGCCGAATTCCAGCAGGCAATGGGCTTCAGCGCCGTTGAGCTGGGGTTGCAGACTCTCGGCAAACTGGAGCGCTTCGCGCTATCCCAATGAAGTGTGACGTCCTCCTGTCCGTACGGTGCAAGTTAGACGTAGGAGGCGAACCGGTTTGTCGGGACCATCAAAGGTCGCGCCCCTGGGGAATACATCGGCGCGCACCCACACAGAGCAAGACTGTGCAAACTCTCGCGGCTCTTGGTCAGAACTGTTGTTACTTCAAATAGGACAGATCGTACACGCGGGCTGCCCAAAGAGGGACTGGGGCATCGACGCGACGATGAACCGCACACGCGCAATGCAGGAGCACCGCCGGCCGATGCTGACCCAAAGATTGTAACGACGCCTTCAGAGCGGCAGAGAGCTACTCCAGGTTTGTGTGGTTTGCTCGCATTGCTTCAGGAGTAACCTCAAGCAACTTGACGAGCTTCAGAATCATGATCTCGAACAGAACGAAGAGCGCGCCCTCGTAGAGCGAGCCCATGGGCAGAACAGAACTGCGCTTGTCGCCCTGGTCATCGGCCATGGTCTGCGCTGGCAGGTGGAGCACAAAATCGGCATATGCGGCCGCCCTGCCCTGCGGCTGGGCGGTGATCACCAGAATGGTCGCTCCAGCCGCCTTGGCGACACCCAGAAGTGCCAGGGCAGTGGAAATCTCGCCCGGCCCCACCGTAACGATAAACAGATCTCCTTTCCCCACGGGCGGGGTCGTCATGTCACCTTCCACAGCCACCGAGCGGCCCATGTGATAGAGCCGCATGGCAAACCCCATGATTTGCAGTCGCTCCCGGCCGCCGCCAAAGACCACGACAGTCCTGGCGTCCGCGATCATGCGGCAGGCGCGATCAACATCGGAGTCGTTCAGCCGCTGAAAGACGCTGCCGAGTTCTGCAATTGCGCCTTGATAGAGATCTCCCATCGTCGTTCCACCTTTCAGATAGCTAGTTCGAACCTGTTCAGCGCACGAGAAATCCGCCATCCAGCGAGATCGACAAACCGTTCATCATCACGGCCGCATCACTCAGCAGGAAGGCGATCACTTCGGCAATGTCGATGGTCTCTGCAAAGCGACGAATTGGAATCCTGCGCAGCACAGGGTCGGATTTCGCTGGATCGCTCCATGCACGCGCTGCGAGCTCCGTCATCGTTACGATCGGATTGATGCAGTTTACGCGAATGTTGTGCTGACCCAGTTCATTGGTCATCACGCGGCTCATGGCATCAAGCGCTCCCTTCGATGCGCAGTAGGACGCATGGTCATCGAATCCGATGAAGGACGAGAGGCTCGACACATTGACGATGGCGCCGCCGCCACCCATCTCGATCCGGCTTCGCGCGAACTCCTGTGCGACGATCATTGCGGCCCGCGTATTGACGGCATGAACCAGATCGAAGGCCTCAACGGTCACGTCCACGAATGACTGAAGCACATTGATTCCGGCGCAGTTGACGAGATAGTCAGATGGCAGTCCCTGACGCGCTGCCGCCCGCGCCGCATCTGCGTCGGCAAGATCCACCGCAATGGTAGCGCAGCCGATCTCGGCCCTGAGGGTGTCGAGATCGCCTTGCGTGCGGGAGACCGCAACCACCTTGGCTCCCCTTGCGGCCATGAGCCTCGCCGTCTCCCGGCCAATGCCCTTTCCCGCGCCGGTAACGAGGACTGATTTTCCCTCGAAACTCATCTTGTTCCTCCGGACCTACACATTGAAGAAGCGGAACACCATCTGATGGTCATAGTCCTCGCCCGGATAGAGCACGCTGGACGGGAAATGCGCAAAATTGGGCGAATTCGGAAATCTCTGCGTCTCGAACGTGTAACCGGCGAATCGGCAGTAGGGCTTGCTTCGCTTGCCGATCACTTTCTCGTCAAGATACCCGCCCGTGTAGAACTGGACGCCAGGTTCGTTGGTATGCAGTTCAAAGCCGCGGCCTGACTTCGGATCGACCACGCGGGCGCAAGGATGAAGCCCCCTGCCCACGCCATTCAGGCACCAGTTGTGATCATAGCCGCCGCCTACCAAATTCCCGGTTCCCACATCATTCAGCGTGTCGATGTCCTTGCCGATCGGCTTGGCTGATCTGAAGTCGAAGGCGGTTCCGGCTACGGACAGAACCTCGCCGGTGGTGATGAGTTCGTCGTCTACGGGCGTGTAGAAATCGGAGAAAAGTGTGAGCTCCTGGTTTCTCACATCGCCGGCTCCTTGGCCGGCGAGATTCCAGTAGGTGTGATGTACGGCGTTGAGAAGTGTCGGCGCATCCGTCGTCCCCCGCATGCGTATCGTCAGCACATTGTCGTCCGACAATCGGTACGTCGTCGACAGTTGCACCGTTCCGGGAAAGCCTTCCTCGCCATCGGGCGAGGTCATGATGAACCTCACCGTGTTTGCAGACTCGTCCGCCGACGAGTCCCAGACCTTTCGATCAAAGCCGTTCCGCCCGCCATGCAGATGATTGGAACCCTCGTTGCGATCAACCTGGAATTGCTGTCCGTCGATCTCGAACCGGCCATTCCTGATCCGGTTGCCATAACGTCCGCATGTGGCGCCAAAGTAGGTATTGGTCGCAACGTAGGATTCGATATCGTCGAATCCGAGGACGATATCGGCAGGTGTTCCGTCGCGCCCCGGCAAGTTGAAAGCCGTCATCCGCGCACCATAACCGATCAGGGTCGCAGACAACCCATTGGCGTTCCTCAGTACAAAGCCATCGACATCCTTGCCATCCGCCTCGCCGAACTTGAACTTTTCAATCCTCATGCTCTCGGATCCCCTCAAAAGGACTTCAGCGCCGTTGCAGGACCAGTTCCGCACAGCGGCTACCCAGCATCATTGCCGGGGCATTTGTATTTCCGGCGTTTATGTTCGGCATCGCCGAAAGATCACAAACGCGCAGGCCATCAATCCCGATGACCCGCATCCGCGAGTCCAGAACCGCCATCGGATCGCCGGGTGGTCCCATGCGGCAGGTACCGCTTGGATGATAGTTGGTCTTCACGAAACGCTTGCAGTGCGCCTTCAAAGCCTCATCGCTCGTGTCTGACGGGTTCGGAATGGCGATCTTCTCGAACCGGTTTGACAGCGGAGGCGTGTGAATCGCCTTCAGGAAGTATCTCTGCCCCTCGATCATTGCCCGCATATCATCCGGGTGTTTCAGCAGATTTGGCGAAACCAGCGGCATGTCATCGGGGTTGGGCGACCTCAGCCTCACGGTTCCGCGCGACTTTGGCTTCACTACGACGGTGGTGATCGTGAAGCCATAGGTGTCTTCCACAAAACTCAGAGTATCTCGGTCGAGATAGACAATCGGGACACAGAACGCCTGAATGGACGGCTCTCCTCCAGGATCGGCCGGATTGACAAAGGCGCCGGCCTCGACACCCGATGACGTGATTGTGCCCGTTCCGAAGAGCTTGAACTGAAGCCCGTTGAGCAGCATCCGCCAGCCTACACCCTGTCTGTGATAGCCATGTGCGCCATTCGCGATGGCAATGATCGGCACCTCCGGATGATCTATCAGGTTCTCACCCACCCCTGGCAAATTGGAATGACAGGGCAGGCCATGCGACTGCAGGTGATCGGGTGTACCGATGCCTGACAGCATGAGGAGCTGAGGCGTTACCAGCGAACCTGCCGCAAGAATGATCTCCCGCTCCGCATGGGCCTTGCGCTCGCTGCCGTTTCCATCGCGGTAGCTAACGCCCCTCGCGACTCCATGCTCGATGTCCACTCGGCATACTCGCGCATTGAGTACGACGGTAAGCTTGCTGTTGCCTGCCAATGGCGCAATGAAGGCATAGGCGGCACTGCTCCTCTTTCCCCGCCGGTTCATGAACTGATAGAAACCAACGCCATGTTGCGAGGCGCCATTGAAGTCATGGTTGAAGGGCACGCCCATCGCCTGAAGGCTCTGCACGAACCAGCTGGACACCTCATTGATGTGGCCAGGGTCGGACACCAGCAGTGGACCTTCGCTTCCATGAAGATCGTTCAGCAGCCGGTTGTTGCCCTCCATGCCGCGGAAGTGCGGCAGGACATCCCGCCAGCGCCAGCCGGGATAGTCGTTGTCGCCACGAAGCAACTCATGCCATTCGTCATAGTCCGACGGCCGTCCTCGCAAGTAGACCTGTGCATTGACGCTTGAGCCTCCACCGAGAACATTGCCCTGCGGGATATCATGGACCCGATTGTCGAGGTGTTCCTGCGGCACCGTCTGATGGTAACGCATGAACTTCGAACCATTGATCATCTTGAATATCCCGGGCGGCATGTCGAGCAATGGGTGGCGATGAGAATGCCCGGCTTCCAGCAAGAGAACACGTGCGCCACCATCGCTGACAAGCCTAGCAGCTGCAACGCACCCCGAGGATCCACCCCCAACGACGATGTAGTCGTAGCTGTCCTTCAATCCCGCTCCTTCCTCAGGCCCTTATTCTGGCGAGAGCCTTCCAGTCGAACGTGATGCCGTGACCAAGCGTCGATGGGGCAATCGCAAGGCCCTCCTCGATTCTGAGCGGCTCAGCGATGTACCGATCGAGTCCGAATCCGTGAGCTTCCAGGTAGGATCGGTTGGGAGCGGCTGCCAAGAGGTGCACCGTCACGTCATGAGCGCCATGCGAGGTCACCGGCAAGTTGAAGGACTCAGCCAGATGGGCAATCTTCATGAAGTTCGTGATACCGCCGCAATTCGTGACGTCAGGTTCGGGATAAGTCACACCGCCCGACGCAACAAGGTGCCTGAAGTCCCACAGAGTGCGGAGGTTCTCACCTGCGGCAATGGGCAGTCCACCCTCCCGGACAACGCGGGCATGACCGGCGACGTCGTCGGGAGAAATTGGCTCCTCCAGCCATGTCAGGTCATATGGGGCAAGAGCGCGGGCTGCTCGGACTGCCTCGTCCACCGTCCACTTCATGTTCGCATCAACCATCAGCGGAAAGTCTTGACCAAGGTGCTTGCGCATTGCCGCAACGCGCTCGACATCTTCGGACAGACGCTTGCGGCCCACCTTCATCTTGATTGCACGGAAGCCGCGCGCAAGATTGCGGTCAGTCTGAGCCAGAAGCTGCGGCAGCGGCAACTCAAGATCGATCCCGCCTGCGTAACAGGGCACTCGATCGGAAAAGCCTCCGAGCAGTTTCCACAGCGGTTGCGACAAACGTCGCGCCTTCAGATCCCACAATGCCATGTCAACCGCCGAGAGAGCCAGGACCGTCGGGCCACCCCGGCCGCCATAGTGAGTCTCCCACCACAGCCGGTTCCAGATGGCCTCGATCAAGTCAGCATCAAGTCCCACGATAATGCCGGTCATCTCCGAAGCGATGATGTTTGCGATTGCGCCGCCGTTGCGCCCAACTGTGAATGTGTATCCCGTACCCTCAGCACCTTCCGCATCACGCACAACGGCCGTCACGAGCTCGAAGTCGCGCATTATTCCATGCATCGAGTCTGTCAGGACTTCGGGAAGCGGGACACGGAAGAAACCGGTGGTGACAGACTGAATGCTGGGCATCTCTGCTCACTTGAAGGTTGCTAGCAACACAAGCCAGCGGCTCGAAGGATCTGCAGGAATTCTTTGCACGGAACGCGGAGGCGGGATAGGTGCATTGATCGAAGTCCTGTCTGCCATGTCGCGCGCAAGTGGCTGCATCGCGTCGTGAGCACGAGCACAGGAAGTTGTTGCGCTGCACAACGCAACATCGCTTGACGTCCATGCACTTTTGCATTTGTGTGACATTAGGGATTGCGGCCTCAACGGCAGCATCCCTGAATCAAGGAGCATCCCCGGAGGCGCATCTCTGCGGCTGTTCTGCGCGCACTGAAAATCAGGAGAGGCGGCGTGTGGCCCCGCCCAGCGTGATTGTCACGCATGGCCCATATGGGAGAGTAAAGATGTCGACAAATCGGCGTACAGTTCTACAGCTCATGGGCGGCCTGGCTATCGCGGGCTACACCATCCGTCCGGCTTTCGCAGAGCTTCCCAAGCTGGAGAAGAAGGACAAGTACAAGGTGGGCTTTGCCCAGACCGAGAGCAACAATCCGTGGCGCCTGGCGCAGACCGCCAGCATGAAGGCCGAAGCGGAAAAGCGCGGCTGGCAGTTGGTCTATACGGATGCTGCAGGTTCTGCCGCGAAGCAAGTGGCGGACGTGCGGTCCATGATTGCGCAGAATGTCGACGTGATCCTCCTGGCTCCGCGCGAAGAAAAGCCGCTGATTCCTGCCGTCATGGAAGCCAAGAAGGCCGGAATTCCGCTGCTGCTCATCGATCGCAACGTCGACCAGTCCCTGGCCAAGGGCGGCGAAGACTATGTGGCCTTCATCGGTTCCGATTTCGTGAAGGAAGGCATGCAGGCGGCGGAAGTGCTCACCAAGGCGGTCGGCGGCAATGCCAAGATCATCGAACTTCAAGGCACCGTCGGCAGCTCGCCGGCCAATGACCGCATGAAAGGCTTCGCGGACTATATCAAGGACCATCCCGGCATGCAGATCATCGCTTCGCAGTCTGGCGATTTTGCCCGCGACAAGGGCCGTCAGGTCTTCGAAACCCTATACCAGGCGCATCCGGAGGCGACTGCCCTCTATTCCCACAATGACGAAATGACGATGGGCGCAATCGCGGCCATGGAAGCTGCAGGCAAGGTTCCGGGCAAGGACCTGATCATCGCCTCCATCGACGGCACCAAGGACGCCACACAGGCTTTGCTCGACGGCAAGATCTTGGTCGTGGTCGAGTGCAATCCGAAGTTCGGACCTGCTGCCTTTGCAGCCATCGAGAAATATGGCAACGGCGAGACACTTGAGCCGCGCCTTGTCAACATCGACCGCGTCTTCACCAAGGAAAACGCCGCCGAATACATGCCGGAAGCCTATTGAGGCCGACGGATCGCAGACAACACACCGTGGGAGCCAACGGGCCCCCACGGCCCCTTGCTGCCGGACAGTGTATCAGATGACTTCCCCTCTCTTGTCCATGACCGCAATCACCAAGAGCTTCGGGGGAGTTCCTGCCTTGTCGGAGGCCTCGCTTGAGGTGATGCCGGCTGAAATCATGGCGCTTGTGGGCCAGAATGGGGCCGGCAAGTCGACGATGATCAAGATCATCAACGGCGCCTATGTTCACGACTCTGGCACCATCGCCTTCAATGGAGCCCCCTGGACCGCAGGATCGCCGCAACAGGCGCAGCGCGCGGGCATCAGCACCATCTTCCAGGAAATCAATCTGATCGGCTACCGCTCGGTTGCGGAGAACATCTTCCTGGGCCGTGAACCCAAACGGTCTTTTGGCCTGCTCGACTGGACCCGGATGAACACGCAAGCCGCGGCACTTCTGGCCCGCTTCGACGTGAATGTCGATGTCCGCGCGCCTCTGGATCGGTTCTCGACGGCCATCCAGCAGATGGTGGCGATTGCCCGCGCCGTCTCCTTCGACGCAAGGCTGGTGATCATGGATGAACCGACATCCTCGCTCGATGAGGCGGAAGTATCCGTTCTGTTGCGCACGATCCAGCAACTGAAGTCCGAAGGTGTCGCCGTTATCTTCGTCAGCCACAAGCTCGATGAACTCTACAAGGTCTGCGACCGTGTCACCATCATGCGGGATGGCCGCACTGTTGCCGTATCGGCGATGAAGGATATTTCGAAGCTTCAGTTGGTGGCAAGCATGCTTGGCCGCGATCTCGCTGAAGTGAAGAAGAAGGGCGCGACTGCCTTCGAAGGCGGTGGCAGCAAGATCGGTGGCGAACTGCTCACGGCCGAACATGTTTCGATCGGTCATCGGGTGCATGATGCCAGTCTCGACATCCGCCGTGGTGAGATCGTTGGCCTCGCGGGCCTTCTCGGATCCGGGCGCACGGAAACGGCCCGGGCCATCTTCGCTGCCGACAGGAAGACCTCCGGCAGCATCAGGTTCGACGGTCAGACCGCAGAATACAATGGCCCGGCCGATGCCATTGCCGCCGGCATGGGTTACTGCTCAGAGGACCGGAAGACCCAGGGGATTGTTCCCGGAATGTCAGTGGCGGAGAACCTTACACTTGCCCTGATGCCAGCCCTCACCCGTTCCGGCATGCTCGATGAGGCCCGTCAACGCGAAGTGGTCGAGCGGTTCATCAAGGAAATCGGCATCAAGTGCTCCGGACCGAACCAGAAGATCCGCGAGCTTTCGGGCGGCAATCAGCAGAAGGTGCTGCTTGCCCGCTGGCTCTGCATGAATCCAAAGCTTCTGATACTCGATGAGCCGACGCGCGGCATCGATGTCGGAGCCAAGGCCGAGATTCAGAACCTCATCCGCCGCCTTGCGAACGAAGGCCTGGGCGTTCTGATGATCTCATCCGAACTCGAGGAGATCGTCGAGGGAGCGAACCGCGTCTTCGTGCTCCGCGAGGGCCGCACCGTTGCTCAACTCGATCATGAGAACATAACGGAAGGCGACGTCATGCACGCCATGGCGCATGGGCACAATGGATGACAACAGCAGTCGAACAGAAACCAAACCGGCTCCGCAGATTTGACAGGGCGGCGTTCTTCCAGCGCTATGGCGTGGGCCTCGCGCTGATCCTGCTTATCGCGTTCAATCTTGCGGTCACGCCGAACTTCGCAACATCGCAGACCCTCGCCGTGAACCTCACACAGGTCTGCACCATCGTCATCGTCGGTGTCGGCATGACCTTGGTCATTGCAACGGGCGGGATCGATCTTTCGGTGGGATCGCTGATGGCAATCGCCGGCGCCCTGTCGCCCATGTTTTTCACTGGCCAGCTTATCCCTTTGCCCAATCTCTACGTTGGAATTGCACTTGGGATCGTAATTCCAATTCTCATCGCCGGCATGTTCGGGCTGTTCAATGGCTGGCTTATCACCAAGTTCAGTATTCAGCCGATCATCGCTACCCTTGTTCTCTTCATTGCTGGCCGCGGCATCGCACAGGTTTCGACCAACGGCGACCTTCAGGTGTTCAAAGTGCCGGAATTCCAGGCCATTGCGATTGGCCGTGTGCTTGGCGTTCCATTCCAGGTCTGGATCATGCTGATCATCGTGGCCGTCGCGGCCTTTGTCCTGCATCGCACTGTGTTCGGGCGGCAGGTGCTGGCGGTGGGCGGAAACGAGGCGGCGGCCCGGCTGTCGGGCATTCCGGTCAACCGAATCAAGTTTCTGGTCTACATGATCTGCGGCATGTGCAGTGGTGTTGCCGGTCTCATCGTCATCGCCATGAACTCGGCGGCGGACGCCAATCTGATCGGGCTTGGCATGGAGCTCGATGCGATCGCTGCAGTGGTGGTCGGCGGCACACTTCTGTCAGGGGGGCGCGCCACGATCATCGGAACCCTGCTCGGTGCGCTGGTTATTCAGCTGGTGCGCTACACACTGCTGGCAAACGGTGTTCCCGACCCCGCTGCACTGGTTGTGAAGGCGGGTCTCATCGTGCTTGCGGTGTGGCTGCAGAGGCAGGAGCAGGCCTGATGGGCAGTTTCCGCATCTCGCCCAGCATGGCGGTGGTTGCCGTGCTGATCATTCTCACCCTGCTCGGCGCCTGGCGCTACGATGGGTTCCTTGGCACCTACAATGTGCAGACAGTGCTGCGCTACAATTCCATGTTCGCCCTTGTGGCACTTGGCATGTGCTTCGTCATCATGACCGGCGGCATCGATCTGTCGGTCGGATCGGTCGCCGCGTTGTCGAGCGTGGTGGCCGCCCATCTGAGCCACTACGGCCTCTTTCCTGGCCTGATGGGAGGGCTCTGCGCGGGCCTCCTTGCGGGGACACTCAATGCGCTGATCATTACGCGTCTGAAGATCTTGCCCTTTATCGCGACTTTGGCGACGATGCTCGCGGCTTCCGGAACCGCCCTGCTGCTTGCCAACAACCAATCCGTCTCGGTGTCCTACGAGACCTACTTCACCAATCTTGGGCAGGGTGACCTGCTGAGCTTCATGCGACCTGAGTGGGTTGATGCCGACGACGCCGGCATCCTGGGTGGTGTCATCGGCTTCATTCTCAGCTTTCCGACACCGGCCTTCATTGCCCTGGCTGCCTACATTGCCGGCGCGATCGTCATCAACCACACGGCTTTTGGACGCCATGTCCTGGCCGTCGGGGGCGGCACCGAAGCATCACGCCTCATGGGTCTGCCGGTCGATCGGACGATTTTCCTTGTGTATGTGATCTCTGGAGGCATGGCTGGCATGGCAGGCGTGATCCTGGCGTCGCAGTTCGGCGCAGGCCAGCCCATCGAAGGGATCGGTTGGGAACTCTTCGCCATTGCCTCCGTCGTCGTCGGCGGCACCCTGCTCACGGGCGGCAATGGCTCGATCGGCGGCACCCTGGCCGGCGCGCTGCTGCTTGGCATCATCTTCACCATTCTCAATTTCGAGAATGGCATGGGGTGGATTTCGCTCTCCGCCTATTGGCAGTCCGTCGTGCGCGGCCTGTTCCTCTTCGTGGTCGTGGTGCTGCAGGCCAAGCTGTCTCGATCGGCACAGGCCGCCTAGGCGTCAGACCCATCCGCCATCGACAATGTAGTTCTGGGACGTGCACATTCGACTGTCGTCGGCAGCAAGGTACAGCACCATGCGAGCGATGTCCGGGGGATAGAGCTTCTCGGTCAGGCATTGCCGCTCGGCAATCTGTCGTTCGCCCGCTTCGTTCAACCAGAGCCGGACTTGCCTGTCAGTCATCACCCAACCAGGAAGAACGCAGTTGACCCTGATCTTCTCGGGCCCCAGCTCCCGGGCAAGGGCACGGGTCAGGCCGCCGATTGCGGATTTGGCCGTCACATAGGCCGGACAGTCGGGATCTCCCACCAGCCAGGTAATGGATCCAAAGTTGACGATTGAACCGCCGCCTGCGTCCCGCATCTGCGGCCGCACGGCCTGAGCGGCAAAGAACTGATGCCGCAGGTTCACCTGCATGCGGTTGTCCCAGTAGTCGACGGTGACGCTTTCGGTGGTGTGGCGGTCATCATTGCCGGCGTTGTTCACCAGCGCCCGGACAGGTCCGTGGCGCAGCCCGGCCTCGGCAACGGCCCCTCGCAGAGCGTCGATGTCGCGGATGTCGCACTTGATGAAATGCGGAACCGCGTGACCCTGCTTATACATGCGTTCCACAACAGCGCGCGATGGTTCCTCGGCGATGTCAACGAAGCAGACCTTGGCCCCCTGTTCGCAGAAGTGTTCGACAAGGCTTGCGCCGATCCCACTGCCACCGCCTGAAACAAAGACGCTGCGGCCCGCCAGACTGGGATAGACGGCCGGTTTTTCGATGATACCGCTCATGCTGATTGCCCAAGGGTTGAGCGGCAAGGATCAGGCCTTTCCGATGTTTCTGTCAAGATTCGCGCCTCATCCGGACGCATGGCTGTTGTGCATTGACTTCGTTGCGGGGGGGAATACCTTCTTTGCCGCCCAGATCGCAGCAGAAGGCGGCCGCCATGAACATCGAGATCAAGAGCAGCAACTACCGCAATGACTCGATCCTGCTGGGGTTCAGCGACCTAAGGCGACTCAAGACGGAACGACCGCTGGTCTTCGAGAGAGGAAGAGGAATCTTCATCTACGACGAGAACGGCAAGGACTATATCGAGTCCGTGTCCTGCTTCTATTGTGTCTCTCTCGGCTTCAGCGAGGAGCGCCTGGCGGACGCCGCTTACCGTCAGATGAAAATGCTGCCCATGTACTCATCGGCGATTCACCGCACGGTACCAGCCGTCATGGAGTTGACGGAGCGTCTGGCTGCCCTGTCGCCGGTCAAGAATCCGCGGATCTACTTCTCGACAACGGGCTCCGAGGCCAATGACCACCTGTTGAAGTTCATGTGGTACGGCAATGGATTTGCCGGCGAACCGCAGCGCCGCAAGATGATTTCGCGCAAGGCGAGCTACCACGGGTCAACCGTTGCAACTGCGGCGCTTGGTGGCTCCCAGGATCTGCACGACAGCTTCGGAATCCCCATGGGTTTTTCGCTGCAGGTCAGTCATCCCAGCTGGCCCAATGCTGCGCTTCCGGGGGAGGACGAGGAAGGCTTCACTGACCGGCTTGCCGAGGAACTTGAGGCGACTATCTTGGAGGCTGGCCCGGAAACGATCGGCGCGATGATCGCCGAGCCTGTGTCGGTTTCGTCCGGCATGTTTCCGCCTCCCGCGAGCTACTTTCCCAAGATCACTCGCGTTTTGAAGAAGTATGGTATCCAGCTCTTCATTGACGAGGTGGTAACTGGTTTCGGCCGCTCGGGCCGCATGTGGGCGACCGAGGCGATGGGCCTTGAACCGGACTGCATGACCTGTGCAAAGGGCATTTCGGGCGCTTACATGCCGATCGCCGGCATCATCATGGGCGAAGAATTCAACAGGCGGATCGACCTTGGCAATGAAGCCAAGGGCTGGTTTGCCCATGGCGCCACACACCACGCGCATGTGGTTTCTGCAGCTGTAGCACTCGAAGTGCTGAACATTTTCGATGAGCGCGATGTCCTGGGGCATGTCCGCAGGATTATGCCGTACTGGAACCGGATGCTGGACAGCCTCCTGGATCACCCGCTTGTCGTGGGCAACAGGAAGTGGGGACTGGCTGGCGCGGTCGAAGTCGCTTATCCGGGCGAAGGGCGGGCGGGGCCGGCAGCAAGCCTGAAGGTTGGTGGCGCAACCAAAGACATCTACGAGGCAGGGCTGGCAGAGGGTGTGATCGTCAGGCCGCTGGCAGGCTGTTTCGTGATGGCGCCACCGCTGATCATCACCGAGGCAGAAATCGCGGAACTTGGCCGCAGGGTGCGCGCCGCACTGGATCGCGCCCTGGTCAACCGTCCGAAAGCTTGATCGCCTCGCAGACCATGCGGTTCTTTGTTGCTGGGATCGCGACCTTGATGAAGAAGCAGTTCATGCAACCTAAAGCCAATCGTGCAAATCAACGCCACACGTTCGCGCGCAGAAGAATTGATCCACGCGGCAGGTTCGAGCGCCACTAAGGTCGCGTCGTACAGCAATTTGGAACTACTGCGACACTCTTACGTCATGAATCCTTCCGTCAAGGGGAAACGGTCGGCGGTCCTCATAGGACAGAGAAACGGGTGATCCCAGATCGATGCCCACATCAAAGGATTCTGTCGCGGTGAATGCGGCAGGCACGGTGCGCAAGACCGTGGTGCGGGCGGCCTCGGCGCCGTCGATGGTGATCACCACGTCCGATTGTCCGACCGGCGTTCCGATCTTCGTGTCGATGGCGATCCTGTGCCGGCCTGCGGGACTCTCCTCCGTATGTACCTGATGGTTCTCGATGATCATCATGTTGTAGTCGTAGTCAGGAATTCTTCTCAATGAAGCCTGCAAACAAAGGGGATTTCTGCCCTTGCTGTTTCGGTGAGAGAAAGTTTGCGGA
>JAPLOT010000354.1 GCA_026400595.1 Alphaproteobacteria bacterium
GCCGCGAGAGACAGAGACCCCTCTCCCATCGGAGATGGGAGAGGGTGCCCAGAGGGCGGGTGAGGGCCCGAGCGGCAGCGAGGGGTGGCGGCCACCGGTGCGGGCGCGCCGGCCCTCATCCGGCCTTCGGCCATCTTCTCCCGCGAGCGGGAGAAGGATCGCGCATGGATCATCCTTCTCCCGCAGGCGGGTGACGGGTGAAGACGAGTCCGGAACCTAGAGCCCTTCGCGGCGGGTGCGGCCGTCGATGGTGAGGAGGGTGCCGTAGAGCTCGGGCCTCCGGTCGCGGAAGACGCCCCAGGTGCGGCGAAGCTCGGCGATCTCGTCGAGGTCGAAACTGGCGAGCCGCAGGCCCTCCTCGATGCGGCTCATCTCCGCGATCTTCTCGCCGTGCGGATCGGCGATGAAGGAGCGGCCGTAGAAGGTGTCGCTCCGGCCGTCGGGGGCCACCTCGCGGCCGATACGGTTGGAAGCGAGCAGCGGCATGATGTTGGCCGCCGCATGGCCGCGCATGGTGTTCTGCCAGTGGTTGCTCGAGTCGTAGTCGGGACTGCCGGGCTCCGACCCGATGGCGGTGGGATAGAGCAGCATCTCCGCACCCATCAGCGCCATGACGCGGGCCACCTCGGGGAACCACTGGTCCCAGCAGATGCCGAGGCCGATGCGGCCCGCCGCCGTGTCCCAGACCTTGAAGCCCGTGTCGCCCGGCGAGAAGTAGAACTTCTCCTGATAGCCGCGCCCGTCCTGAATGTGGCTCTTGCGGTAGAAGCCGAGGTTCGTGCCGTCGGCATCGAAGATCACCGTGGTGTTGTAATGCGCCGGCCCTGCCCGCTCGAAGACGCTGACCGGGAGCACCACGCCGAGTTCGCGGGCCAGGGCGCCGAAGCGCTGCACGGTGGGATGCCGGTCGAGCTCATGGGCGCCGGCGAAGAAGCGGACATGCTGCTCGATGCAGAAGTAATCGGCATCGAAGAGTTCCTGCAGCAGCACGAGGCCCGCACCCTGTTCTGCGGCCTGGCGCACCAGGGCTTCGGCCTTGTCGCAGTTTCCGGCCCAGCTCTGGGTCGAGGCCATCTGGGTGATGGCGGCGGTGATCTTGCGCATGTCAGTCCTTCAGGGTTGCCACTTCGCGGCGGAACGGCAGGGCGTCGCCCCGGTCCGGCGCGTCGAGTTCCTCGGCATAGCGGTGGCCGGCATAGGTGGCCCAGGCGATGGCGGCGGGCGCATTGGCGTCGCCGACAAGCTTCACCGACCTTAGGCCGTGATCGGCCCATTCCGCGGCGCGGGCAGTGAGATCGAGATAGAGCCCGTCCTCGGGCAGCCTTGCGGTAACCAGCACGACAGCATCGCAGGCGATCTCGCTCTCGCGGCCGGTATAGCTGCAGGCCGCGGTGACGCCGCCGGCGGCGATGGCGGCAAGACCGCGATTGGTGCGCACATCGATGCCGGATTCGATGAGGCGCGCCTGGATCAGCCCCTGCTCCAGCGTATTGAAGCTCCACTCCGCCGCGCGGGCCGCGGGCGTGAGGAAGGTGACGCGGCAGCCGGCCTGCACCAGGAGTTCAGCCAGCACGCTGCCCATGTAGTAGTGGTCGTCGTCATAGACCACCACATGCCCGGAGGGCCGCTTGCCGTCCATGATGTCGTCGGGCGAGAAGACCGGCATGGCGGGAGAGATGGCGATGGGCAGAAGATTGTAGCGCGCGATTCCGTCGCGCCGCCATGTGGCCCCGGTGGCCACCGCCACATGCTCGAATCCGAAGCCCAAGACATCCTCGGCGGTGAGCCGCGAGTCGCGGTAGACATTCACGTTGGTCATCTTGGCGATCTGGCCCGCGCGGTAGTCGCGCACCCGGCCCCAGGCGGAAAGCCCCGGCAGGCGGCACTCGCGCGCCACGCGGCCGCCAAGTTCGGTGCCCGCCTCGGCCAGCGCCACCTCGTAACCGCGAAGGCCCACGCGATGCGCCGCCGAAAGGCCGGCGGGCCCTGCGCCAATCACCAGCACGCGGGTGTCGGTCTTCTTCGCCGGCATGCGCTCGGGATGCCAGCCCTTGCGCCATTCCTCCATGAAGGAGGAGTTCTGGGTGCAGCGGCTGAGCGACATGGTCATGTCGCCGGTCACGCAGATGTTGCAGCCGATGCACTCGCGGATGTCCTCGATGCGGTTCTCGTCGATCTTCTTCGGCAGGAAGGGATCGGCAATGGACGGCCTGGCGGCGCCGACGAAGTCGAGGATGCCCTGCTTCACCTGGCGCACCATCATGTCGGCCGAGGTGAAGCGGCCGACGCCCACCACCGGCTTCGGCGTCAGCTGCTTGATGCCGCGGATCAGGTCTTCCTGCGCGCCCTCCGGCTTGAAGCGCGACGTGCCGGAACAGGCTTCCCAGGTGCCATGGGCGAAGTCCCAGAGATCGGGAAGCTCCGCATGCATGGCGACGAGGTCGCGGAGCTCGGCATTGGTGAAGCCGGTAGGACCCGCCATCTCGTCGAGCGAAAGGCGCACCGCGATGGCGCAGGTGTCGCCCACCTCGTCGCGCGCGTCCGAGATCAGCTCCTTCAGCAGGCGCGCGCGGTTCTCCAGAGAGCCGCCATATTCGTCCGTACGCTGATTGGTACGCGGCGAGAGGAAATGCTGGATCACGCCGAAGCCATGCGCGCCATAGAGGCAGAGGATGTCGTAGCCCGCCCGCCTGGCGCGGCGGTAGGCCAGCTTGTGCCAGTGGCGCAGGTTGCGGATGTCCTGTTTGTCCATGGCGCGGGCCTGGACCGGATCGCTGGTGAAGGTGAGAATAGGGAGGTGCGACGGCGCCAGCGGCACTTCGCGCGTATAGAGATTGGGCCCGTTGGCGCCGCTATAGGCCAGCTCGATTCCGGCCAGCGCGCCGTTGGAATGGATGGCATCCGCCATCCTGGCGAGGCCGGGCATGTCGTCCTCGTCCCAGATGCGCAACTCGATGAAGGGCGTGATCTCGGACGTGTGATGGATCTCGACCTGCTCGGTGAAGATGACACCCCAGCCGCCTTCCGACTTGACGCGGCGCATCTCGGCGGCAGCCGACTGATCGCGATAGCCGCCGCCGTTGCAATGCGGCACCTGATAGAAGCGGTTCTTCGCGGTGACCGGCCCGATCCTGACAGGCTCGAAGAGAATGTCGTAGCGCGGATCACGCATCGAGTGACGCCATCATGATGTCGGAAATCTCCCCTTGCCGGGGACAGGTTCGCAGCGCCGCGCGGAGGCGTCAAGCCATCGCGGCGTCAGGGCGTCCGGCTGGGATCACGCGGCGTGGTAAAGGACCGACGACAGGCGCGGCGGCAGGCAGATGGCCGCGACCAGCCCCTGGCCGGGCGCCGTCTGCACCAGCAGCTCGCCGCCATGGGCCTCGCAGATGGCCTTGGCAATGGGCAGGCCGAGGCCCAGCCCTTCCACCGGGCGCGCATAGGTCATGTCTTCCTGCATGAAGGGCTTCAGGCAATCCTGCAGCTTGGCCTGGGTGAGGCCGGGACCATTGTCCTTCACCGAAATCAGGATGGAGCCGTCGGCCCGGCGATGGGCCCAGACTTCCACGCTGCCGCCCATGGGCGAGAACTTGATGGCGTTGTTGATCAGCCGCGACAGCGCCTGGCGGATCAGATGCACGTCGCAGGTCACGACGAAGTTGTCCTCCATCGGGCGGAGCAGCAGGCTGACCTGGCGTTCGCGCGCCAGGGCCTTCTGCCCGACCAGGCCGTCGTCGAGGAGTTCGGTGATGGGAATGTCTGCCAGCTTCTGCTGGTTGGGATTGCCCAGGGCCTTGGACAGCAGCAGGATGTCGCTGACGATGGCGTTGAGGCGCTGGGCGCCTTCCACCACATGCGCGAGGCTTTCGCGCTCGTCTGCCGTGACCCGCCCCTGGAGCTGTTCGGCGAGGACCTCGGTCAGGCCGATGAGCGCGGTGAGCGGCGTCTTCAACTCATGGCTGAGAACCTGGAACAGGCCGTTCTTCATGCGGCTGGCGGCCAGCGCCTCGGTCTGCGCCTGGCGGAGCGCCTTCTCGGTCTCGCCATTGCGCAGCACGAACTGCACGTGATGGGCGAATTGCGGCCAGTTGATCGGCTTGGTGACGAAGGAGGATGCCCCCAGCGTGTAGGCGCGCTCGATCGAGGCGCGGTCATTGTGCGAGGTGCAGACGATGGCCGGAAGGTCGACGGTGCGCGGGTGCTGCCGCATGTGGCGGAGCAGCCCGAAGCCATCGAGCTTCGGCATGGTGATGTCGATGATGGCGAGGTCGAAGCGCGACCGGTTGAGGATCTCGCGGCCGGTTTCGCCATTCTCGGCGGCGGTACAGGCGAATCCGATTTCGGCGAGCTGTTCGCACATGACCTCGCGCATGATCGGGTCGTCGTCGACCACCAGCACATGCCTGGCCCGCTGCTCACCGGCCGGCTGCCGCCCCGTGCCGTTGTCCATTCGCCATCCTTCCAAAAGCGCAAGGAGCATTGCAGAAAGCCGTTAAAGTTTGCTTAGGAGCAAAGACAGAAACGATTCTTAAATGGTCCCGACGGATAGTCCGGCAGCATGATGCCGGACGACACAGATCGCAGGACAGCGCCAGCCAGCCGCAATCTTGCGGGCTGGGCGGCGACGGCGGTGTTCTCGGCCGTGGTTATGGCCACGTGCCTGCTCGCCGCGCTCAGCCTTAACAGCGAAGTGATATCTCGCTACCAAGGTTTGGTTACTACAGCTCGTGTATTTGCATCCTCGGCGGCCGAAGGTCTCTCGGCCGGCGACCGCGAAGCCCAGCTGCAGGCGCTGCGCAATGTCAAGCGCCTGCCCGAGATCGTCTATGCCGCCCTGCTCGACGGCAGCGGCAAGACCATCAAGGCCCTGGGCGATCCGGATGCCGCCTTCGCGGGGGATGCCAAGGTCTTCGATGTGCTGACCTATGGCACGGTGCCGGTCACCGTCGGGATGCAATCGTCGGGCGGGCTGATCGGCCGCGCCCAGATCGTGGCCGATGCCACCGACCTGCGCGACCATTTCGCTCTCTCGCTGGCTGCCGGAGTTTCCGTCGGGCTGGGCGCCTGCCTGCTGACCTACTTCGTCTTCTTCCTGCTGCGCCGCCGCCAATCCGCGCGCCTCCGCCAGATCGCGGAGGCCATGGATCAGCTCGCCGCCAGCCGCAGTGACGAGATCCTGCTGGATCCGCGCCGGGCGGGAGAACTGGCGCCGCCGTTCGAGCGCTTCAATGCCATGGCCCGCAGTCTCCGCGCCCATGAGGCGGCCCAGGCCAGCCGCGTCGCCGAGATGGAATCGGCAATGCTGCGCCTGACCGCCGATCTGGCAGCCGCGCGCGCCGAAAGAGCCGATGCCGATCAGGCCAAATCGGATCTGCTGGCGGCGATCGGCCATGAGATCAGATTGCCGCTGTCGGGGATCACGGCCGCGGCAAGCCTGCTGGCGAACGCGGGTCTCGGCGAACGCCACCGCCGCCATGCCCAGGTGATCGCCAATTCCGGGCAGAGCCTGCTGGCGGTGGTCAGCGACATGCTCGACCTGTCGCGCATGGTGAGCGGCGGGCTGCCACTGGAGCGCCTGCCGCTCGACCCCGGGGCCGTTGCCGATGACGTGGTGGGCCTCTTCTGGGACAGCGCAAGCGCCAAGGGCCTCGACCTCGCCTTGCGGGCCGCACCCGGCCTGCCGATGAGCGTGACCGGCGATCCGCTGCGTCTCAACCAGATCCTGTCGACCCTCGTCTCGCAGGCCATCAATTGCACCGACAGGGGCCAGATCCTGCTGACCCTGCGCTACGAAGAGCCGCATCTCCTGTGCAGCGTCAGCGACAGCAGTCGCGGGCTGACTCCCCTGGAACAGTCACGCGTCTTCGAGGCCCTGCAGGTCGCGGAACCTGCCGGCCCGCGCGCAACGGCTGGAGCCGGGCTGGGCCTCTCGATCGGCAAGCGCCTGGCCCAGGCGATGGGGGGCGACATCACCGTCCAGAGCGAAGCCGGAAAGGGATCGCATTTCACCTTGCGCATTCCCGCGCCGCTTCTCCTGCCCGCCAGGCCGAGCCCGCGGCGGAACGCGCGGCTGCAGCGCGCTGGCCTCGCCTTCCAGGGGGTCGCATCGCTGTCGGCCCTCGGCACGGCGCTGGTGAC
>JAPLOT010000545.1 GCA_026400595.1 Alphaproteobacteria bacterium
TTTGCTGACCACCATCCTACCCCGCGCTGGGCAGCGCCCGCGCCACCCTCTCGGGCCCTCGAGAGGCAACCACCCCGGAGGCGGCCGGAACCGCCTCAAGAGCGATCCCTCATGTCCCGGCGCCTGAAACGATTGTATCCCTGCCGTAAACCGCCCGCCAAACCATCATTTGACCTCGGCCCGCCCAGCGCCTACCTGTCGTCCCGCCAGCTGGCCGGATGACCGCCGCCGCGAGGCCCGAAAGGGCGCGGGGGAGGAAAGTCCGGGCTCCATGGAAACACGGTGCCGGGTAACGCCCGGCGGGGGCAACCCCAGGGACAGTGCCACAGAAAAGATACCGCGACCGGGGCTTGCCCCGCCGCAAGGGTGAAATGGTGCGGCAAGAGCGCACCGCGCTTCCGGCAACGGCGGCGGCAGGGCAAACCCCACCGGGAGCAAGACCGAATAGGGACGGCGCGGGCCTTCGGGCCCAGGGATGTTTCCAGCCCAGCCGTCCGGGTAGGTCGCGTGAAGCGCCCGGCGACGGGCGTTCCAGATGAATGGTCATCCAGTGGCGGGCAACCGCCATGGACAGAACCCGGCTTACAGGCCGGCTGGCGCCTTTCCTTCCCCGTCTGAATCAAATTTGAAACCATTTGTTAAGACTGCCGTGGGCATTGTCGGGATGAATCTTAACGCCTTGTTCACCCTGATTTTCCGCGCCATGTCCGTCGATAACGCTCCCGCCGAACCGCCGCATGTGCCGGTCATGCTCGACCAGGTGCTGGAGACGCTCGCGCCCCGCGATGGCGGCCTCTATGTCGACGGCACCTTCGGCGCCGGCGGCTACAGCCGGGCGATCCTCGCCGCCGCCGACTGCCGGGTGATCGCCATCGACCGTGACCCTGACGCCATTGCCGCCGGCCGCGCCCTGGCCGCGGCCCATGCCGGCCGGCTGATCCTGGTCGAGGGCCGCTTCGGCGACATGCTGCGGCTGGTGGAAGAGCAGGGCATCGCGGCCGTCGACGGCGTGGTCATCGATATCGGCGTCTCCTCGATGCAGATCGACGATGCCGCGCGCGGCTTCTCGTTCCTGCGCGACGGGCCGCTCGACATGCGCATGTCGCAGGTCGGCGCATCCGCCGCCGACATCGTCAACACGCTGCCCCAGGACGCGCTCTCCAACATCATCTACACCTTCGGCGAGGAACCGCGCTCGCGCGCCATCGCGCGGGCCATCGTGGCGAGCCGCAGCGAGGCGCCGATCACCACGACAGCAGCGCTGGTGCGCGCCGTGGAGAAGGCGGTGGGCCGCCAGCGCCAGCAGGACCGCATCCATCCTGCCACGCGTACCTTCCAGGCGCTGCGCATCCATGGGAACGGCGAACTCGAGGAACTGGTCGCTGCCCTGCATGCGGCGGAGCGCCTTCTGGTTCCCGGCGGACGGCTGGTTGCCGTCACCTTCCATTCGCTTGAAGACCGTATCGTCAAGCGCTTCTTCGTCGACCGTGCCGGCAGGCTCCCGTCCGCCTCGCGCCACATGCCGGATGCCGGGACGGGGCCCGCGCCCAGCTTCGCACTGCCCTTCAAGGGCCACCTCGGCGCCACGGACGTCGAGATCGCCCGCAATCCGCGCGCGCGCTCCGCCAAGCTGCGTGCCGGCATCCGCACCGATGCGCCGCCCATGCGCTCGATCGCGGCCGAGATCGCGCTTCGCCCCAACCTCGCCACGAGACACTGATGCACAAGTTCCTGAACGCCATTCTCGTACTGGTCGCCTTGGTCTCGGGCTTCGTCCTGTATTCGCTGGAGCACACGACGCGCGGACTGGAGCGCGAGGTGGCCCGTCTCGAGCGCGAGACTGCTCGAGAACAAGAGAGCATCAAGTTCCTCAATGCAGAATGGAGCAGCCTCACGCGGCCGGACCGGCTCAAGGCGCTCGCAACGCAGCACCTCGGCGTGCAACCCCTTGAGGCAAGCCAGATCGTCACGCCGGAAGAACTCGCCGCCCGCGTGCCTGCCGAACCCGTGATCAAGCTGGAGGCCGATGGCCATGACCCGATCGGCGCCATCATCGAGAAGATGCAGTAAGCCATGACCGAGATCGCGCTGCCAGAGATTGAAGACGCGGAGCCTGCGGGCCCGAAACCACTTGCCGGCCAGAACCGCATCCGGCTCATCGCCATCTGTTTCGTCGGCGCATTCCTCGCCATATCGGTGCAGCTTGGCTTGCTGACCCTTTGGCCCAAGCTCGACGATGACGCGGGCAAGCTCGCCCGCGAGGCGCCGCTGCCGCGGCCCGACATCATCGATCGCAACGGCGTGCTGCTGGCAACCGACATCGCAGTGGCATCCCTCTATGCCGATCCGAGCAAGATCATCGACATCGACGAAGCGGTGGAACTGCTGACCGCCACGCTTCCCGATCTCGACGCCAGGACGCTGCGCCAGAAGCTGTCCCAGCCGAACCGCGCCTTCGCCTGGCTGAAGCGGCAGGTGACACCGGAAGAACGCGACGCCGTCTACAACCTGGGCATTCCGGGCGTCGGCTTCGTCAACGAGCGCCGCCGGGTCTATCCGCAGGGCCGCTTGTCGTCGCATGTCGTCGGCTATGTCGACCTCGACACCAAGGGCATCGCCGGCATCGAAAAATTCCTTGACGGCCAGGGTGCCATCTATACGGCTTCGCTTGCCGATCCGAGCGAGCACAAGACCGAGCCCGCCCAGATGTCGATCGACATCCGGGTGCAGGCTGCGCTCATCGACGAGCTGAGCCAGGCGATCGCGAAGTTCCGTGCCATCGCCGGCGGCGGCATCGTGATGGACATCACCACGGGCGAAGTGCTGGCCCTTGCCTCGCTGCCGGACTTCAATCCGAACGACGAGAAAAAGAGCTTCAGCAAGGACCAGATGAACAAGATGACCAGCGGCGTCTTCGAGCTGGGTTCGGTCATCAAGGCGGTCACCTTCGCCATGGCCTTCGACTACGGCACGGCAACGCTGGAGAGCCGCTACGATGCGCGCTTCCCGCTGGTGATCGGCAATGCCCGCATCAACGACTACCATGCCAAGCGCGCCATCCTGTCGGTGCCCGACATCTTCGTCAATTCGTCCAACATCGGCACGGCCCGCATGGCGCTCGACGTGGGCCTCGAAAAACACCAGGAATTCCTGCGGCGCGTAGGGCTTTTCGACCGGCTGGTGACCGAACTTCCGGAAAGCGCCAGGCCGCTGCTGCCCAAGCGCTGGAGCAAGCTTGCCACGGCAACGGCCGCCTTCGGCCATGGTTTTGCCGTCCAGCCGCTGCAGGGTGCAGCCGTGGTCGCAGGGCTCCTCAATGGCGGATATCTGATGACGCCCACCTTCCTGCGGCGCAGCCCGGAAGAGGCGATGGCCATGGCAAAGCAGATCGTCAAGCCCACGACGAGCGAGACCATGCGCTACCTGTTCCGGCTGAATGCGGCGGATGGCACGGCCTCGAAGGCCGACGTGATCGGTTACCGCGTCGGCGGCAAGACCGGCACCGCCGAGAAGGTGGTGAACGGGCGCTACTCGAAGGAAAAGCGACTGACCTCCTTCATCGGGGCCTTCCCGATGGACGATCCGAAATACCTCGTGCTGGTGATGCTCGACGAACCGAAGCCGACGCCCGAGACCTATGGCTTTGCCACCTCGGGCTGGAACGCGGTTCCGGCGGCCGCCAAGATCATCGAGCGCATTGCGCCGATGCTGGGCGTCGAACCCCGTTTCACGGCCGAAGACCTCGAGAAACTCGAAAAGCAGAAGAAAGCGAAGAAGGGCTGACCGCCGTGACCGTGCCGCTGGCCAGGCTGATTGGAGAGGATGCCGCGGTGCCGCAGGGCGCCGGATCGCTTGCCATTCATGGGCTGACATCCGACAGCCGGGCGGTGAAGCCCGGATTTCTGTTCGCGGCCTTGCCGGGCAGCAGCGTCGATGGCGCGCGCTTCATTCCGCAGGCGATCAAGGCCGGAGCGGTTGCCATACTTGCGGGCGAGGGCGTTGCGGCTGACGGTGCTGCCGTCGTCACGGCCCGCAACCCGCGCCAGGCCTTCGCCCGTATGGCTGCTCGCTTCTACGGCCGGCAGCCCGATCTCATTGCCGCCGTGACGGGCACCAACGGCAAGACCTCGGTCGCCTCCTTCGTGCGCGAAATCTGGACGGCCATGGGTTTCCGCGCCGCCAGCCTTGGCACTGTCGGTGTCGTTGCGCCCTCGGGCTTCATCGAACTGCAGCATACGACTCCGGATCCAGTGACGCTGCACGAGATCGCCGCGCGGCTCGCTGAAGATCACGTCGAGCATCTGGCGCTTGAAGCCTCGAGCCATGGACTCGACCAGTATCGCCTCGACGGCCTGCGCATCTCGGCCGGCGGCTTCACCAACATCACGCGCGACCATCTCGACTATCACCCCAGCTTCGAGGCCTACTTCGATGCGAAGATGCGGCTGTTTGAGGAACTGCTGCCGCTGGGCGCGCCGGTGGTGGTCAACATGGACACGCCTCATGGTGCCGAGGTCGAGAAGCGCTGCCGCGCGCGGGGCCTGAACGTCTTCACCGTGGGAGAGCAGGGGACCGGACTCAGGCTGATCCACTCAGAGCGCGATGGCTTCGGTCAGCGGCTGGAGATCCTGGGCCCGAACCGGCGCCATACCGTATTGCTTCCGCTGGTCGGCGGCTTTCAGGTGTCCAATGCGCTGGTGGCCGCCGGCTTGGTCGTGGCGACGGGCGGCGAGGAGGTCCTCGCCATGCATTGCCTCGAGTCGCTCAAAGGTGCCAGGGGCCGGCTCGAACTGGTGGCCCGCGCCAGCACTGGCGCGCCCGTCTTCGTCGACTATGCCCATACGCCCGATGCGCTGGACAATGCCATTCAATCGCTCCGGCCCTATGTCACCGGACGGCTGGCCGTCGTCTTCGGCTGCGGCGGTGACCGCGACAGGGGCAAGCGCCCGCAGATGGGTGCGGTGGCCACGCGGCTGGCGGACCGCGTCTATGTGACCGACGACAATCCCCGCAGCGAGGACCCAGCCGCCATCCGGCGCGAGATCATGGCGGCAAGCCCGGGAGCCATCGAGATCGGCGGACGCGCAGAAGCGATCCGCGCCGCGGTAGCAGACCTGTCGTCCGGCGACATCCTGCTGGTGGCCGGCAAGGGTCACGAGGAGGGCCAGAAGATCGGCGCGACCGTCATTCCCTTCAGTGACCACGAGGCGGTGAAGGCCGCCATCGCAGGAGTTGACGATCATGGCTGAACAGGCGTTGTGGACGCCGCAGGATCTGGTTGCCGCAACGGGCGGGCGGATCGAGGGCACTGTCGCCCAGGTGCTGACCGGCATCACCATCGACTCGCGTGCCGCCAAGGCGGGCGAGATTTTCGTGGCGATCAGGGGCGAGCGGCATGATGGCCACGACTTCGTCGCCGCGGCGCTGAAGGCCGGGGCGGGCGTTGCCATGGTTTCGCGCGCCACGGAAGAGATGCGGGCTGCCGGTCCGCTTCTGGTCGTGGCCGGCGATCCCCTGCGCGGTCTCGAAGATATCGGGCGCGCGGCTCGGGCCCGCTCGCATGCGCAGATCATCGGAGTCACCGGCTGCGTGGGCAAGACCAGCACCAAGGAGATGCTGCGCGTCGCGCTGTCTGCCTCGGGCGAGACCCATGCGTCGGCGGCGTCCTTCAACAATCACTGGGGCGTGCCGCTCACGCTGGCGCGCATGCCGCTGGAGACCGCCTTCGGCGTCTTCGAGATCGGCATGAACCATGCGGGCGAGATCACCCCGCTGGTCGGCATGGTCAAGCCCCATGTGGCCATCGTCACCAGCATCGCCGCAAGCCACCTCGGCCACTTCAACTCGCTCGACGAGATCGCCGACGCCAAGGCCGAGATCTTCACCGGCGTGGTACCGGGCGGCACCGCCGTGATCAACCGCGACACACCATATTTCAGCCGCCTCAGTACCGCGGCGCGTGCAACAGGGATCGGCAGGATCGTCTCCTTCGGCAAGCATGCCGATGCCGATGTCCGGATCGAGCGGGCCGTGCTGCATCCCGACTGCTGCTGCATCACCGCGAACGTCATGGGCGAAACCCTGATCTACAAGCTGGGCCTTCCCGGCGAGCACATGGCGGTCAACAGCCTGGCGGTCCTCGCCGCGGCGAAACTGACCGGCGCCGATCTCGCCCGTGCGGCCCTGGCGCTGGCAACCGCCGAACCCGCCAAGGGGCGCGGCGTGCGCGAGGAGCTTGCGACCCCCGACGGCAGCCTGCTGCTGATCGACGAGAGCTACAACGCCAATCCGGCCTCCATGCGGGCTGCCCTGGCGCTGCTGGCCAATGCCAGGCCGGGCAAGAACGGCCGCCGCATCGCCGTCCTGGGCGACATGCTGGAGCTGGGAGCCACGGGACCGGAGCTTCATGCCGATCTGGCGGGGCCGGTGGACGAGGCCGGTGTCGATGTCCTATATGCCGCCGGGCCGCTGATGGCGAATCTCTGGGGCAGGATTCCATCGGCAAAGCGCGGAGCCTATGGCGAAACTTCAGCCGCAATCACCGAAGCCGTCCTGGGCGGTCTGAGGGTAGGGGATGTCGTGATGGTCAAGGGGTCGCTCGGCAGCCGGATGGGCCCGCTGGCGGAGGCCATGCGGCACAAATTCCCGCCGGTCCGGAAGGAGTCCTGATGCTCTTCTACCTGCTCACCAGTTTCGCCGACGAAGTGTCGGTGTTCAACGTCTTCAAGTACCAGACGACGCGGACCGGTGCGGCGATCCTGACGGCATTGCTGTTCGTCTTCCTCTTCGGCCCGCGCATCATCTCGCTGCTCAAGGTGAAGCAGGGCAGGGGTCAGCCGATCCGCAGTGATGGCCCGCAGCGGCACATCGTGGAGAAGCAGGGCACGCCGACCATGGGCGGACTGATGATCCTGTCGGGCATCTTCGTATCCACCGTGCTCTGGGCCGACCTCGGCAATCTCTATGTCTGGGCCGTGCTCTTCGTGACCATCGGCTTCGGCGCCATCGGCTTCTATGACGACTTCCTGAAGGTCACCAAGTCGTCGACCAAGGGCTTCTCCGGCAAGCTTCGCCTGCTGACGGAATTCGCGATCGCGGGCATCGCGGTTGCATGCTTCATGTGGATTGGTGACCGGCCGCTGTCGAGTTCCCTCGCAGTGCCGTTCTTCAAGGACCTGCTCATCCCCTTCGGCATGTTCTTCATCGTGGTCGGCATGCTGGTGGTCGTGGGCGCCGGCAACGCGGTCAACATCACCGATGGCCTCGACGGACTCGCGATCGTTCCGGTGATGATCGCAGCGGCAAGTCTCGGGCTGATCGCCTACCTCGTCGGCAATTTCAACTTCTCGAACTACCTCGAACTCCACTTCGTCCGCGGCTCGGGCGAGCTCGCCATCATGTGCGGCGCCATCGTCGGAGCGGGACTTGGATTCCTGTGGTTCAACGCCCCGCCGGCCATGATCTTCATGGGCGACACCGGTTCGCTGTCGCTGGGCGGCGCGCTGGGCGCGATTGCCGTTGCGGCCAAGCACGAGATCGTGCTGGCCATCATCGGCGGGTTGTTCGTGCTCGAGACGGCCTCGGTCATCATCCAGGTCGCTTCCTTCAAGCTGACCGGCAAGCGTGTCTTCGCCATGGCGCCGCTGCATCATCACTTCGAACAGAAGGGCTGGAAGGAACCCACCATCGTCATCCGCTTCTGGATCATCGCCATCGTCCTGGCGCTGATCGGCCTGTCGACGCTGAAGCTGCGGTAGAAGCGTGTTCCCGGCCAGGTCATTCAAGGGACGGAAGCTCGCGGTCTTCGGACTCGCCCGCTCGGGCACGGCCTGCATCGAGGCGCTGCGCCTTGGCGGCGCGGAGGTTCACGCCTGGGACGATTCCCAGCCGGCCGTCGAGAAGGCGCGGGCTGCGGGGTTGCCGATCTCGAATCTTCACGAGCTCGACTTCGGCACGCTTGATGCCCTGGTACTGAGCCCCGGCGTGCCGCTCACCCATCCCGAACCCCATTGGACCGTTCTCAAGGCCCGGCATGCCGGGATCGAGGTCATTGGCGATACCGAGATCTTCGCGCTTGAAGCGATGGGCGCGGGCGCCCGCATCGTGGCCATTACCGGCACCAATGGCAAATCGACGACAACCGCGCTCGCCGGTCACGTGCTGGCCGCCGGCGGTCTCGACGTCGACGTCGGCGGCAACATTGGCAAGGCGGTGTTCCTGCTGCGCCAGCCGGTGAAGGACCGTGTCTATGTCCTCGAGCTGTCGTCGTTCCAGATCGACCTGATGCCCGGGCTTGCGCCCAGGGTCGGCATCCTGACCAATCTGACGCCCGACCATCTCGACCGGCACGGCAGCATGGAAAA
>JAPLOT010000264.1 GCA_026400595.1 Alphaproteobacteria bacterium
GCCGAGGTCCTCGATGACGGCGAAGCCCTGCGTAAGATCGAAGGCCTCGATGCGCGGTGCGCTGTAGCCCCGTGACGACAGTTCCCGGTTGATGGCGACAACCGCGGTGATGTCCTCGGCCAGATGGGCGATGGCGCTATAGGGCTTGCCGTTGCGCACCGGCGGTCCATCGGGCCGCGCCGGCATGTCCATCAGCACGGCGGAGGCGCCATCGCGGTCCAGCGTCTCGTAGCGGCGGAAGGATGCATCGCCCTCGAGGAAGCGCCGCCGTGCCGCTTTCCAATCGGTGCTGGCGAGGAAGGCGGCGATGGCATCGTTGCGGGCGAGCGCCTGCACCCAGGCGCCCTGCGGCGTGACCTGCGCGCGACGCGTTGCTCCGTGGCCTGACAATTCGATCAGCAGCACGTCGTCCCAGCCGCGGCCCATCACCCGCTCCGGCCATTCGACCAGCAGCACATGCGTGGCCCGGAGATCCTCGAGGCCCAGCTCGTCGATCTCGGCGTCGGACGCGATGCGGTAGAGATCGGCGTGCAGCACCGGCACGCGGGTCTCGTCATAGCTCTGCACCAGCGTGAAGGTCGGGCTCGGGATGTCGAAGCCGTCATCGCCCTGCGCCATGGCGCGGATGAAGGCGCGTGCCAGCGTGGACTTGCCGCTGCCGAGATTGCCCTTCAGGAAGACGGCGAGGCCGGGCCTTGCAAAGAGCGCCAGCGTGGCGCCGAAGGCCTCGAGCGCCTCCGGTCCGGCAAAGTCGAGGCGGCGGGATGGAGCGTCAGGCGGAGAGGCGTTTGTCATGACCGGGCACCGGCGAGCCTGCCTGCTGGCGCGGCCCATTGATGGGGAAGGTGCAGAGCACGGTGGTGCCCTGGTTCACCTTGGAATGCAGCGACACCTGGCCCTCATGCAGCTCGACGAAGCTCTTGACGATGGTGAGGCCGAGGCCGGGGCCGCGGTGGCCGCCCGGCACCGGGCGCGACTGGAAGCGCTCGAAGACGCGCTTCTGGAATTCCGGGTCGATGCCGCGGCCATTGTCGGAGACCCAGAACTGCACCGTGCCGCCCAGCAGACGCGCGCCCATGCGGATGGTGCTGCCCGCGGCGGAGAATCCGATGGCCTTGGACAGGAGGTTGGTGAGAATCTGCTCGATGCGCTTGGGATCGGCGATGAAGCTCGTGGCATCGGCAGCCACCTCGATGTTGAGGGTGAGGTCGCGCTTGTCGATGGCCGCGGCCAGCCGCTCGCCCACCGCCTGCAGCGTGGCGGGAATGTCGACGCGCTCGAGCCGGAGCTCCATGGCGCCGGCATCGATGGCGGTCAGGTCGATGATGGCATCGATGATGGTCTTGAGCTCTTCCGAGGAGCGGCGGATGTCATGGACATATTCCTGCTGCTTGGGGCTGAGCGGCCCGGCCAGTCCCATCTGCAGGCCCTCGGCGAATCCCACCACGCTGGTGAGCGGTGTGCGTACCTCGTAGGAGACGTTGGAGAGGAACATGTTCTTCAGCCGGTCGGCGGCTTCCAGCGCATCGGCGCGGTCGCGCAGCGCGCGTTCGATGCGTACCGCATCCGAGACGTCGGCGAAGGTGAGCAGCGTGTTGCCATCGGGCAGCGGCACGGCGGTGTACTGCAGCGTGCGCTCATTGGTGGCGAGCTTGCCGTTGATCGGGTTGCGCTGCACTTCGAGCCTTGTGACGCTGTAGCGCACCTCGTCCCAGGCCGAGGCCTCGCCCACGATGCGGCGGCCATGCTCGGCGAGGCGCTCGATGTGCGGCTCCTGTTCGAGGATGGCGGTGTCGAGATTCCAGTACCTGGCGAAGGCCGGATTGAAGAGCTTGAGGCGTCCGTCGGACCCGAAGAGGGCAACGCCCTCGTCGAGATTGTCGAGGGTCTCGCGCTGCACGCCGATGAGCTCATTGTAGCGGCTCTCCAGCTGGATTTCGCGGGTGGCATTCTCGTAGAGATAGGTGACGCCGCCGAAGGGATGCTGCTCGCAGATGACATGGATCGAGCGGCCATCCGGGAGGTACCACCAGTTCTCGCGCGTCTCGAGCGTTGTGTAAGCGGTGAGCTGCTTGGCGCGCCAGTCGCGATAGTTGGCCTGTTCGGGAATGCAGCGCTGGTTGCGCAGGCGGTCGAGGATCTCGCCGTCGGTGGGATGGGTCTCGAGCCATGCGGAATCGAGCGGCCAGAGCGCCGCATAGGCCGCGTTGAAGAAGCGCAGGCGCTGGTCCGGACCGAAGATGGCAATGGCGGTGTCGAGCTTGTTGAGCGTCGAGGCATGGGCCTTGATGTGGCGGTCGAGTTCCTTCTCCACCACTTCCAGCGCGGTCATGTCGATGGCGAAACCCGCCTTGCCGTCCGCCAGGACGATCTCGTGGATGTTGAGCGCGCGCATGGCGCCGCCGATTACCGCATGGGCGCGGCCGACGAGACCGGTCCGCGCGCTGGCATAGCTGCGGTCGAGCCGCGCCTCGCTGGCGATCTCCAGGCCGCCATCGACGGCGGCACTGATGTCGGGCGCCTCCACCGCGGCGACATAGGCCTGGTTCACCCAGGCGAGCTTGCCGTCGGGCTGGCGCAGCCAGATCGGCAAGGGGGCCGCATCGAGCACGGCGCTGAGGCGCTCCACCTGCTTGCCCAGCTTGTGGGCATCTGCGGCCAGCGCCGTCACCTCGCGCCGCTCGCCCGAGAGCGGGCGGAAGCGCAGCGTGGCGAGGCCGCCGGCGGTGCGGCCATCGGCCTCGAGCAATTCGCCCGAGCGGGTGCGGACGCCGATGTTGAAGGCCTGTCCCGCGGCGCGCAGCTCCGCCACGCGCTCGGCCAGTGCCGGTCCCGAATCGCGGTCGAGCCAGGCGGCGAAGTCGAGCAGCGCCTCGGAGGTCTGGGGCACCTCGGCGGCCCCATGCATGGAGCCGCTGACGCGTTCGGGCGCGCTGTCGCGGCCGCGCCAGACGATGAGCACATGGGCCTCGGCGGCAATGGCGGCCTCCGCCTTGTTCAGCTTGGTTTCGAGTTCGGCAATGCGGAGCCTGGCCGACATGTCGTCGCGCGCCATGCGGCGGATGACGAAGAGCGCCCAGACGATCACCGTCAGCACCGCCAGGACCGCGCCTGTGATGAGCGGATCCTCGGTGATCGCGTCAATGATTCCGGCGCCCATTCCGTCTCCGGCCAAAGTCCCAGACTGGCGGCCGAATCAGGCCGCCTCCTGCCCCCGGAAAGGTATAGCTAAAGACGAGTCGCGCCGGAATCCTTCTTGGCCCCTAGTAGCGGTAGTAGTCCGGCTTGAACGGGCCCTGGGGTGTCACGCCGATATAGGTGGCCTGGTCGTCGCGCAGCGTGGTGAGCTTCACGCCGAGCTTGGCCAGGTGCAGGCGGGCCACCTTCTCGTCCAGGTGCTTGGGCAGCACATAGACCTCGTTCTTGTACTTGCCCGTGCCGGCCGAGGTGAAGAGCTCGATCTGGGCCAGCGTCTGGTTGGTGAAGGAGGCCGACATGACGAAGCTGGGATGGCCCGTCGCATTGCCGAGGTTCACCAGGCGGCCCTGCGACAGCAGGATGACGCGCGCGCCCGAGGGCATGTGCACCATGTCGACCTGCGGCTTCACGTTGGTGGTCTTGAAGTTGCGCAGCTCCGCCACCTGGATCTCGTTGTCGAAGTGGCCGATGTTGCAGACGATGGCCATGTCCTTCATCTGCCTCATGTGATCGACGGTGATGACGTCCTTGTTGCCGGTGGCGGTAACGAAGATGTCGGCGGTGGACACCACATCCTCGATGGTCTGCACCGCGAAGCCGTCCATCGCCGCCTGCAGCGCGCAGATGGGGTCGACCTCGGTCACGATGACGCGGGCGCCCGAGCCCTTGAGCGAAGCGGCCGAGCCCTTGCCCACGTCGCCATAGCCGCAGACCACAGCCACCTTGCCGGCCATCATCACGTCGGTGCCGCGGCGGATGGCATCCACCAGCGACTCGCGGCAGCCGTACTTGTTGTCGAACTTGGACTTGGTGACGCTGTCGTTGACGTTGATCGCCGGGAAGGGCAGCTCGCCCTTATTCTGCAGCTCATAGAGGCGGTGCACGCCGGTGGTGGTCTCTTCCGAGACGCCCTTGATCGCGGCCTTGACCTTGTCGAACCAGCCCGGCTGCTCCTTGATGCGCTTCTTGATGGCGGCGAAGAGGCATTCCTCTTCTTCCGACTTGGGGTGCGCGATGAGCGTGGGATCCTTCTCGGCCTTGGCGCCGAGCAGGATGTAGAGCGTGGCGTCGCCGCCGTCGTCGAGGATCATGTTGGAGGGCTGGCCGTCCGGCCAGTCGAAGATGCGGGCGGTGAAGTCCCAGTATTCCTTCAGCGTCTCGCCCTTGAAGGCGAAGACCGGAATGCCGGCGGCGGCGATCGCCGCGGCGGCATGGTCCTGGGTGGAATAGATGTTGCACGAGGCCCAGCGCACCTCGGCGCCCAGCGCCACCAGGGTCTCGATCAGCACCGCGGTCTGGATGGTCATGTGCAGCGAGCCCGAG
>JAPLOT010000380.1 GCA_026400595.1 Alphaproteobacteria bacterium
ATGGCGGTGCGGCGGCCGGAGGCCGAGAGATAGAGGCTGCCGATCAGGTCGCGCCCGGTGTCCTCCTCGAGATCCACCCGCACCCAGCGGCGCACGAAACGCAGCTCCTCGCGGCCCCGCCGCTCGGACAGGCGCTCGAGAATCAGCTCATGCTCGGTGATGACGATGCGCTCGGCCTTGCGGGCATCGGCGAAGTTGACCCGGAAGGCCCACCAGATGGCCAGCACGTCGAGCCCGAGGAAGCCGACCACTGGCCAGGCGCCGATCGCATAGAACATTCCACCGACGACCAGGTTGATCGCGGCGATGAGCGACATCACCAGGATGAAGCCCCTGCGCGAGAGGCTGCGGTGGGGCGTGAGCACCGCCTGCCAGGTTTTCGGGTTGCTTCGTTCCATGGTCCCGTATTACCCAATTGCGGCACAGAACAGGATTTCCATGGCAAGGGCAACGCGGCTTCCCGCCTCAGACGTCGAAGAGATCTTCCGCCGCTTCCAGGCGGCCGATCCGGCGCCCAGGGGCGAGCTGAAATCTGTCAACGCCTTCACCTTCCTGGTGGCGGTGGTGCTGCCGGCCCAGGCAACAGACGAGGGCGTCAACCGCGCCACCGGGCCGCTCTTCGCCGTGGCCGACACCCCCGCCAAGATGGCGGCGCTAGGCGAGGAGAAGCTCCGGGACTACATCAAGACCATCGGTCTCTACCGCAACAAGGCCAAGAACGTGATCGCGCTGTCGCAGGCGCTGATCGACCGGCATGGCGGCCAGGTGCCGGAGGACCGCGCCGCCCTCGAGGCACTGCCGGGTGTGGGCCGCAAGACCGCCAATGTGGTGCTGAACGCCATCTTCGGCCATCCCACCATCGCGGTCGATACGCATCTCTTCCGGCTCGGCAACCGCATCGGCCTGGCGCCAGGCAAGACGCCGGCCGAGGTGGAGGCGAAGCTGCTCAAGGCGGTTCCCGCCCACTACATGATGCAGGCGCATCACTGGCTGATCCTGCACGGGCGCTACCTGTGCAAGGCCCGAAAGCCGGAATGCTGGCGTTGCCCCATTGCCGACCTCTGCCGCTTCAGGCCGAAGACGCCCGCGCCAGCTTGAAGACGTGCACGAAATAGGCCGTGGCGAATAGCGGCACGGCGATGTTGAGGATCGGCACCAGGGCCAGTGCCGCCGGCGCAAGACCGGCCATGAACACGGCGGGTGAGTTTTCCTTGCGATAGCGGCGGGCCTCGTCCGGCGGCATGTGGCGGCTGGCCGCCATCTCGAAGAACTCGCGGCTCAGCAGATAGGCATTGGCCAGCAGCAGCGCGATGGCGCCGATGCCGGTGAAGACAAGCGGCAGCATGGCGAGGTTCACCACCAGCACGAGGCCCGCGAAACGGATGCCGGAGAACAGGGCCGCTGCCGCCGGCAGGGGCGTTCCCGGCGGATCGGCGGGATAGTGGCGCAGCTCGACACGGGCAGCCACCTCGTCGAGAAAGAGGCCAGCAAAGGCCGCCGTCACCGGGGCCATCAGGAAGAAGAAGGCCACCAGCAGCACAAGCCCGGTGCCGAGCCCCAGCACCACATCGGCCCAAGGCCAGGAAAACTCCGTCAGCACCGCCAGCAGCATCTGCACGCCCACCAGCACGGCGATGAACAGCAGGAGCGCGAGACCAAGCGCCCGCCACAGCACGCTGCGCAGTTCGGGCGACAGCAGGTCGCCCAGGGCTCGGAAGAAAGCGGTCATCATGGCCCTCACCTAAGGCGCAAGCCTTGCCAGTGCAAGCCCGCTCGGCTAGGGCAAGGCCCGCATTCACCGCGGAGACCCTCATGACCAGCCACGTCGATGTCCTGTGCATCGGAAATGCCATCGTCGACGTGTTGGCGCGCGTCGAGGACGGTTTCGTCAACCGCCATGGGCTGGTCAAGGGCTCCATGAACCTGATCGACGAAACGCGCGCCGAAACGCTCTATGCCGACATGGGGCAAGCGGTCGAGGTCTCCGGCGGGTCGGCCGGCAACACCGCCGCCGGCATTGCGTCCTTCGGCGGCAAGGCCGCCTATTTCGGCAAGGTCAAGGACGATCAGCTGGGCGCCATCTATCGTCATGACATGCGGGCACAGGGCGTCAGCTTCGACTCGCAGGCCTCGACCGAGGGACCCGCCACAGCCCGTTCCTTCATTCTGGTGACGCCCGATGGCGAGCGCACCATGAACACCTATCTCGGCGCCTGCGTGAACCTCACCGTCGATGACATCGACTCTGCCGTGGTCGAATCCGCCAAGGTCACCTACATGGAAGGCTATCTGTGGGACCGGCCCGAGGCCAAGGAGGCCTTCAAGCGTGCGGCCGCCGTTTCGCGCAAGGCGGGCCGCCAGACCTCCATCACCCTTTCCGATTCCTTCTGCGTTGAACGCCACCGCGACAGTTTCCTCGACCTGATCCGGTCGGGCATCGACATCGTCTTCGCCAACGA
>JAPLOT010000070.1 GCA_026400595.1 Alphaproteobacteria bacterium
ACCTCACCGGTCTCCGGATTTGCGATGATCATGTTGCCCTGCAGGACATAGAGCACTTCGTCCGCGCCGAAGATGGTCCGGAAGGATTCGGAGTGGCGAAACCCGTCGCCCGCCGGAAAGCCGAAGATCAGCTGATGGATCTTGCCGCTGGAGAGATAGATCCAGTCATTGACAAGTCCCGCCTCGTCGTCGCCCCACAGGTAGCGCGTGACCTTGTCGTAGGGGATGAGGGTGGGTTCGCTGAAGGTGGGGCGTGGCGACGATTTGTAGGCCATGATGTCAGACGGGTCCTCGTTCAGGTGAGTGTCAGGGGATTGTGAATACGATGCGACTTGTTCATATCCAACCGCGAACGCAAACTCGGTGGCGCGAAGCGGCTGGCGACCGCCATGGGCATGCCGCAGTCGAGCGATGCAAGCGCCTGGTCGATGATGTCGAGCACATGAAGGACGTGGTCAATGCTGAGGTCGCCACTCGCCCCCTCGATGATGGATGCGCAGAAGTCCCGCACGCCATCGGTCCAGGGCCACGTCGCGTCTTCCTCGAACAGCCGCCAACATCCGGTCTCCGCGGTCCAGAGCTGAAGTCCCTTCGGATCCCAGTCCTGGCCGACGAACTGCGTGGTGATCGTACCGACGCAACCGGACGTGAAACGCAGGGAGAGTTGAAGACCTTGCCCGTGATCATCCGGCTTCACCTCACTTGCCTGCGCAAAGACTGACGCGACCGGCCCCAGCAATCCGGTCAGGGTCGTCAAGGCATAGACACCGAGATCGCGCAGGGCGCCGGCACCGGGTCGGAAGAACCAGTCCGCCCAGTCCGGGCCTTCCCAGCCATAGAGCGCCCGACAGCAGAGAGCCTCGCCGATTTCGCCCCGTTCCAGCCGGTGCCGGGCATCGCGAAAGACCGGGCTGAGGGTGGTAAAGGGTGCAGCACGCAGGAGCAGCCCGCGTTCGGCCGCAAGGGCGGCAATCCCGCATCCCTCCTCTGCCGACGCCGCAAGTGTCTTTTCCGACAAAACATGCTTTCCCGATGCAAGCGCCAGGCGCACATGCTCTGCGTGACACTGCATCGGCGTCAGCACGATCACGGCATCGATGTCCTTGCGCGAGAGGAGCGCCGCGATGTCCGTTCCGCTCTCCGCGATGCCGAAGATCTCTGCCAGACGGCGGGCCGGGTCTAAGCTGCGGCTGCAGATCGCGGCCAGTTCGACGTTGACACCCTCTTCGCGCAGGCGCCGGATCTGGCGGACGTAGCTCTCGGCAACGTTCCCTGCCCCGAGCATCGCAAGCCTGAGTGGTGGCATGGTGGCGGCTCCGAAAATGGGCCGCGGGGAAAGCTGTCCCGCGGCCCGCGATCCGTTACTTCACGCCCTTGAGCCAGACGCCTTCGACGGTGTCCTTGTTGGCCGCGATCCATTCGCTGGCCACCTGCTCCACCGGCTTCTTGTCGATTTCCATGGCGAGGATCCACTGATTGACCGTGTCGCCATCGAGGGTCACCTGCTTGAGGAACTGCGAGACCTGGGGCGCACGCTCCGCCAGGGCCTTGGAATGCGCGATGTTCACCCGGGTTGGCGGCTGTCCGCAGGCAATCGAGGATGCCTCCAGCCAGTCATTGCGCTCGGACGGCTGGTAGAACTTGTAGCAGCCCTCGGCATTGTAGCGCTCGCTTCCCTTGGCACTTTCCGCCGCATAACCGTTGAACTCGGGTTCTTCGAGCTTGGTCAGCTTGTAGGCCGCATGGATCCATTCGGGAGTCCAGTAGTAGAAGGCGATAGGCTTCTTGTTGTCGATGGCATCCTTGAGCTGGGCCAGGAAAACCGCCTGCTCCACAGTGGTGTATTCCATCGTCTTGTCGAAGCCATAGGTCTTGCCGCGTACTTCCGTGTGGTTGGTCGATTCCCAGCCCACCGCACCGGCCCACATTTCGCCCTTGCCGTTGCCATCGCTGTCGAACAGTTTGGCCACTTCGGGCTTCGCCAGGTCTTCCAGCTTCTTCACCCCATGCTCCTCGACCACATAGGTGGGCACGAAGATGCCCTCGGTTCCGAGATAAGGGGTGGCATTGAGGATGATGGTTTCGCGGCCGCCCGGGAGCACGTAGTTCTTCATCTGCTGGGGCAGATGGTCGGTCCACATGTCGGCCACGATGTCGACCGAGTTGTCGCCCTTGTCGAGTGCTTCGTAGAGGGCCTCCTGTGCAGCAGCAATGGTGGCCACATCCGCATCGAGATGGGTCTCCATCACCTGCTTCAGCACCTGCTCGATCGCCCGTGACCCCGGCCAGTCGAGTTCGCCGATGGTCACCGTGGTCTTGGCCTCGGCGGCGACTGCCATCGCCGCGAGAGAAATGGCGGCGAGGCCGGTGTTCCTGAGATACTTCAACATGTCTTCCTCCTTGTGTGGTTGTCGTCCTTATGTGTCCGCCGGTGATTCATCCCGGCGGCTTTCCGCGCACCATGCGGTCAAGCGCCATGGCGCACAAAACGATGGCAAGACCGGCAAGGACTCCCTGTCCGGTCTTGAGATGCTGCAGCGAACGGAGGACATCGACGCCGCGGCCGCCGGCACCAATCATGGCGGCGACGACGACCATCGAGAGCGACATCATGATGGTCTGGTTGATGCCCAGCCTGATCGACGGCAAGGCCAGGGGAAGCTCGACCTTCATCAGCTTCTGCAGCGGCCGTGCCCCGAAGGCATCTGCCGCCTCGCGCACCACGGCGGGAACCTGTTCGATCCCCAGCGTCGTCAGACGCACCATCGAGGGCAAGGCAAAGATCACGGTTGCGATGACGCCCGGCGGCTTTCCGATCGAGAAGAAGGCAACGGCCGGAATCAGATAGACGAAGGTCGGCAGCGTCTGCATCACGTCGAGCACCGGTTCGAGAAGCCGCTTGGTGCGCGGACTCTTGGCGCAGAGAATCCCGAGCGGCAGGCCGATCGCAACGCAGATCAGAACCGAGGCGGCGACGAGCGCCAGTGTCGACATGCTCTTCTCCCAGAAGCCGAAGAGGCCGAGATAGGCGAGGCAGGCCGAGGTGAAAACTGCAGCACGAGGGCCGGAGAGACGCCAGGCGGTCAGCACCGCGACCGCCGCCGTCAGCGGCCAGGGGGTTGCGACCATGGCCCTTTCGATGACGTTCAGAATCGTGCGGAGGATCAGCGTGAAGACATCGAAGAAACCGACCCACTTCTGCTTCATCCAGGTGACGGCGTTGTCGATGGCAAGGGCCGCGGCATTGTCGAGGCCCGGAGGGGCGGGAAAGCTTGTGAACCACTCAGGCAGGGCCGGCGCGAGCAGCCACCAGGCGGCAGCCAGGGCGAGCACGAGCGCCATGAGCCAACTGAAATGGGCCGGCAGCTTTCCGGGATCAGCCTTGCGCATGCTGACCTCGCCCCGCCAGAGCCGAGAGCATGTCCGGAATGCGAAGCATGCCGACGATCTGCCCCGCGGAATCGCGCACCGGAAGATCCCGTTTCTCGCGCGCCGCCAGTCGTGCCGCCTCTGCCAACACTGTGCCTTCCTCCACCCCCCTCGCCGTGGCGGAGGCTTTCCGCTCGCCGGGCCGAAGCTTCGACATGACGTGCCTTGCGCTCAGCGTCTCGCGCGAAGAGACGTCCTGTACGAAGGCCGCGACATGCGTATCCGCTGGCGCGAGAATGATCTCATGCGGCGCGCCGATCTGCAGGATCTTGCCGTCGCGCATGATGGCGATGCGGCTGCCGATGCGCATCGCCTCGTCGAGATCGTGGGTTATGAACACGGCCGTCTTGTTCATGGTCCGGCACAGGCCGACGAACTGGTCCTGCAGCTGCCGGCGGATTAGCGGGTCGAGCGCACCAAAGGGTTCGTCCATCAGCAGGATGTCGGGATCGCCGGCCAGCGCCCGTGCCAGGCCGACGCGCTGCTGCATGCCACCCGACAGCTCGGTTATGCCCGCATCCGCCCAGGCCTCGAGCTGAACGGCCTTCAGCATGGCCCGTGCCCGATCCAGCCTCTCGGGCTGCGGGACCTCGCGCAGCTCCAGGCCGAAGGCAACATTCTCGAGCACGCTCCTGTGCGGCAGAAGCGCAAAGTTCTGGAACACCATGCCGATCTACTGCGCGCGCAGGACTCGCAAGGCGGCTGCGGAGAGCGCCGCGATACTGAAGCCGCCGACCACCACCACTCACGCGGTGGGCACCACCAGTCCATTGATGTGGCGCAGCAGGGTGGACTTGCCGCTGCCGGACAGGCCCATGATGCAGAAGATCTCGCCCGGCGCGATGCTGAAACTCGCATCGGCAACCGCCACAACGCAGCCAAGGCGCTCCTGGATGTCGCCCTTGTTTCCGCCCTCGCGCCGCAGGCGCTCGAACTCCGGCTCCGCGATCGAGCCGAAGACCTTCCAGACGTGGCGCAACTCAATCGCGAGCTCTGCCATCACCACAACCCTCCGAGCGCGACGGTGACGGCTTCGCCATTGATCCCGGCGGCAGAGTCGCTGGCGAGGAACGATATGGTCTGCGCCACTTCGTCGGCGGTCAATACGCGACCGCGCGGATAGCTGGCATCGCGCAGGCGCCAGATTTCCTCGGGACTGACACCCTTCTGCTCCGCCTCCCACAACGCATCATTCTCCGCCATGCCGGTCCGCACCCAACCCGGACAAACGGCGTTGGCCGTCGCACCATGAACGCCGATGTCGCAGGCAACCGATCGCATCAGTCCGATGAGACCGTGCTTGGAGGCGCAATAGGCCGTCATGGAGGGCGCACCCACCTGTCCCGCCGTCGAACTCACATAGACGATCCGACCCCACTGCGCCGCGCCAATCAGCGGAGCGATGGCCCGGGTCATGAGAAAGGGAGAATCCAGGTTCACGGCCATGGTGGCGCGCCAGGCCTCGAAGCTCTGGGACGCGATCGGTCTGTCGGTAAAACCCGGAAGGCCGGCAGCGCAGACCAGTATGGTTGCCGCGCCGAGGCGCGACGCCGCATCGAAGACAAGGTCGGTCGAACCAGGATCTGCGAGATCGGCGATCTGCGGCACGATTCCATCCTGGAGGGCGGCGAGTTCCTCAAGCCTGGCGCGATTGCGTCCGACGGCAACGACCCGGGCACCGCGCCGCGCCAGCTGCATGGCTACGCTTCGGCCGATGCCGCTGCTGGCGCCAGTGACGATGGCGAGCCGACCATCCAGATCGCGCGCAACGGTCATGCCCGCTCTACCTCCTTCGCCGTCCCGCCGTGAACCAGCCGGCAAAAGCGCTGCATGGCCGCGGCCGGATCGGCTGCGCCCCAGGCGTTGCGCCCGATGGCGACACCCGCCACGCCGGCGGACAGCGCGGCGGCGATCGCGGCATCATAGGCCGCAGCATCCTTCGCAAGGGCGCCGCCGGCGAGCACCACCGGAATGTTGCAGGCCGCAACCGCCGCAGCGATTTCCGCCGAAGGGACCGGCATGGTGGTCTTGATGACATGCGCTCCCAATTCCTGCCCGGTGCGGCAGGCCGCCACCATCGCCTCCGGCGCTTCCGGATCGGGAAACATGGCGCTCTCGACCGGCATGATCTCGCAGAGATAGGTGAAGCCGCGCCTGTCGCATTCGGCCGCAAGCCTGCCGGACTGGCGCAGCGCGTCGAGCTCGAAGGGTGCGCCCAGCTGAATGAAGTTGAGGACCGTGCTGACTCCAAGCCGCTCGGCATCGTCGAGGCCATAGGCCATGACATATTCCGTCAGCGGATAATGCCCGCCCAGCGTGACGGATGTGAGGTCAAGCTTGAGGATCGGCTTTACGTGGCCGAAGTTCCGCCGGAAGTCGCGGATGGTGCCGTAGCTCGCGATCATGGCGTCAGCGCCGGCCGCATTCGCGGCCGAAATGATCGACGCCCGGTCCTCGAGGCCGCGGCACGGCCACGAGTAGAGCGCGTGATCGATGGCGATGATCACCGACCGTCCGTCAGCGCCCATGCAAGCTGGCGTCATCATGACTCCCTCTCCGGCTCGAACATGATCTTGAACCCCGTGAAACCCTGACGGGCGACGAGCGCCTGTTCGAGCGTTGCAAAACCGCAGGTCGAAGTCACAAGGTCCTCGAAAGGAACGCGTGCGTCCAGAAGGAACTCCAGTGCCTCGTCGTAACGGTGCCGGCGCTGGTTGGGAGGGGTGCCGACCCACTCGCTGCCGATGAGCGCAATCTCGCGATAGTGAATGTCGTTGAGGTCGAGAACCGCTTCCTTGCGGTTGCCGAACCCCGCAAACAGCACCACGCGGCCACCGGGACGCGCAGCCCGCACGCAGGGCATGACCAGATCGGGATTGCCGATGGTAAGGATCACGGCGTCGACGCCCTGCCGGCCGCTCCAGTCGGCCGCGGCTTCGGCCCAGTTCTCAGGCCCGGTAACGAGACTTGCGCCGAATGTCCGGGCTGCGGCCTGACGCGGTGCCAGAGGTTCCACCGCCATCACCTCGCAGCCTAGCCGGGCGGCATCGGCAATGATCTTCAGCCCCATGACGCCGGCCGCGATCACCACCAGTTTCTGGCCGGGCTCCAGCCGTGCCTGGTCGCGCACCGCATGGATGCAGTCGGCCAGGGGTTCGATGAAGATGGCGCGGCGGCGGTCGAGGTCACGCGGCAGCAGCAGCGGCCCGCGCGACCAGTCGATGGGGTCGACGGGAATGGTGGCGAAATCGGCGTAGCCGCCATAGGTGTCGCCATAGACGCGATCGCCGACACGGAATCCCTTGACCCCACGCCCGATGGCCGAGACTTCGCCAAGCCATTCATGCCCGGGATTGAAAGGGTAGTGTCCGTCATTCACGCCGATCTCGTATTTCCGCGAGTCTGTCGCACAGACGCCGCAGGCCTCGATGCGAACCTGGATCTCTCCCGACTGCGGCGGGGTCACCGGCAGGCGGTCGATCTGCATTTGCCGGATACCGACAAGCCGCGCCGATCTCATCGTGTCTGTCATCAAACCCTGCTCCCCGATCCTGTGACACGGCGGATTCCGGACAGAAGTGGCTGCACCGCCGCAAAGACCTGCCGGTAGATTTTCAATCTTTCGCCATAGGCGCGATGGGCAGCACGGCGCGGGCGATAGCGGCGCCCAATCGGCAGCCGCAGCTCGACGCCCGCGCTGCGGGCGGCGAGAACGGCAGGCCCGAGATGATCCGCAGCCCCCTTGACGACATCCAGAGTCGCCCCAATCGCATCGGCCAACTCGCCCATCAGAGCTTCGTCGCGGCTGCCGCCGCCGATCACGGTCCAGCGCCGGATCGGGCCTGTCTCGACGGCGAGCCTATCGGCGATATCGGCAGCAGAAAGGGCCACGCCCTGCACGAAGCCGCGGCGGAGGGCAGACGCTGTCGTAACGGCCCTCATGCCGGCGATCATGCCGCTGGCATGCGGGGCCCAGACGGGCGCACGTTCGCCTGCGAAATATGGCCAGACGAGAGGGACTGCGCCATCATCCTTGCCATTGCCCTTTGCGATGAGAGTATCCGCAAGGGCCAGGCTTGATCCGGCACAATTCGTCCAGCCGCCAGAGAACCATCCCGGCCCGAGGTGTGACATGGACCGCAGCCGCCGGTCGCGCAGCGGGGTTGCGGTAAGGACGCCGAGCACCATGGTGGACCCTAGAACGATTACGGCTCTGCGCTGCCGGCCGAAGCCTGCCGCAAGCAGATCGGCGGTGCTGTCATAGGTGCCCACTGCCACAGGGACGCCCGCCTCCAGACCAAGTCGGCGCGCAGCTGCGGGGGCAAGTGAACCGGCGGCCTGATCGCCGGCGGCGAGCCGTGGCAAGGCAATCCTGCGCGGCAACGGTAGCCGGGCGTAGTCCGCACCGGTCACAAGGTCCATGGCAAGCTGCCCCGTCAGCCGCGACACGAGATAGCCGGCGACATCGCAGATCTGGCGGGCCTTGCCGTAGAGCCGGGGCGAGCTGCGCCGGAACCGGCGCAGCCGCTCTGCCAGATCGTCATCGACGGCCACGCCGTGGCTTTCGACCTCGGTGCCTTCGAAGAGCGCAAGGTGAGCCAGGACCCGGCCTTGACCATCGAGCAGAATGGGTGCCGGTCCGAAGGCCGCCACAGCTATGGACGAGACGGACAGTCGCCGGCCCTTGAGGGCAAGCCGGATCGTTTGTTCCACCAGGCCGGCCAGACGCGCCGGCGACATCGCTCCCGTCGCACCGTCGAGCCTTGCCTGCGCCAGCACCTTGCCGCTCGACGAGATCACGGTGGCCCGCGTACCCGACAGTCCCACATCGATTCCCAGAAAACCTGCCGTCATCTGAGCTCGGCCTTCAGCGTCGTGAGAAACCGATAGCGGTCGCCGCGGAAGAATGTCTTGCTCAACTCGACGGGTGCACCATTGACATCGCGGGCGATGGCGTTGGTGGTCAGCAGGGCCGTTCCCACCGGCACCCGCAGCAGTTTCGCCTGTTCCAACGTGGCCAATGCGGCCGAAAGGACATAGTCCGCGATGGCGGGTCCGGCGCCTGCGTCACGCATGGCCACATAGAGCGACTGCCTGGAAAAGTCGGCTTTCGGCAGGCTGGGCGCGCGCTGCAGCGGCACGAGGCTTTCCTCGATGCCGACCGCTTCACCGGCAAGAAAGCGCACCCGTGCAAGTTCGAAGACCTGCGCGCCGGCCTCGAGGCGCAGCACCTCCGCTTCCTCGAAGCCAGCGATCCGAACGGTACTCCGGATCACCTGGGATCTGCAGGCGAGTCCGCGTGCTGCCGCCATCTCGGAAAAGCTCCGCAGCACATTCTGTTCGCTAACGTTCGGCGGCGCGACGAACCAGCCCTTGGCCTGGTCCGATACAAGCACCCCGCGGTCGCGCAACTCGCCGAGGGCTCGCCGCAAGGTAACCCGGCTGACGCCAAGCAGCTTGGCAAGTTCCCGCTCGCCCAGAATGCGGCTCCCGGCGGCAATCTCGCCTTCGCGAATCTGCTGTTCGATCCGCTGCGCGACCGCATTGTAACGATGCTGCTGCTGGATAATGATGTCGCTGGCCAATTCTGATGTCATACAGACCAGATTAGAACCAGATTAAGACCAGCTGTCAATGCGGCGCAGAACCAGGCATCCTGTGATGACGACAGTGACGGATCCGCTTCCGGTAGGGTGGCAAGAGCAAGTTCGTTCCCTTTGAAGTCACCACCCACCCAAAACACCTTTGCGCTTCCGCGCCGAGTCCTCGGCCCGCCCCGGGGTCAGAATCCATTGGCATCTCTATGCACTGAGTACAGTCGGAACAGTCCGCTCTCAATCCGTTAGCGGACAACTGCCTACGCCCTTGGAGAGTCACCGACGGGCCGATACTGTTGCAAAGGTGTTTTTGACTTCCCGACGCCCAATGTTGGTTCAAGTAGCCAAGCTGTCGCGCATGATTGTATCGTGAGGCGCACTATTCGGTCGAGATGTGTCAGGCTCATGGATTGCACTCTGGGCACTCCGCCGGACCTGCGTACATACGGCCATCCGGTCGTGGAGCCCGACGCTCGAAATGACAGGCGCCGCAGGAGAGTATGACCGACCGTGTCAGTTGGGTTGCGGCACCACAGTCGCCACACGGGAGGCCGGCCTCCGATCGGGCAATGCCGAAGCCAGGCGCGCTGCAGGAGGGGCACGGTGTCGCCAACCGCGCGGCAAAGCGCTCGGAAAGCCTTGCGATTACACCCATGCGGTGACGGTTCATGTGGGCGCGCATGTCGCTCTGGATCACGGCGCGATCCTCGGGAGACTCCCGAACGGCGCGTTCGATTGCCTCCGCCACCATCGGGCGGTCCTGCACCCCCTTGGCAAGCGGCGCGATTCCATGCCCCACGGGCGAGACAATCACGGCAGTCTCAGGAAACTCGATGCGATCGAGAAACGCCTCCACGTCGCTCATTGATGATGCTGTGACCTGATCGAAGCAAGGCGCCTCGTCGATGATCATCTCGACGATCTCATGTCCTGTCAGTTCGTTCCGCCAGAGGAGAAGCTCCCGCCCGATGGGCATGAAGGGAATCGCCGGATGTGGGCCATAGGCTCCTTCACTGGCCAGACCGACCGGCAGGCCCTTCGCATCGGCGGCTGCACGGGCCTTGGCGCGCGCGGCTTCCAGCATTGTGCCTGTCCTTGGCCTTTCACCAGTGAAGGTTCCGAAGCGGTCGGTATCCAAATCCGCCGGAACGACAAGCGTGATTCCAAGTCGTGCCAGCGGCGGAGCGATTACCTCCTCCTTCCGGTGCATGGTTCCAAGCGCTATGATGTCAGGGAGGTTCATGCGGCTTTTGGCAACTCTGCCATCTCACACCAGCGGTTCCCCGGCCTATAGCGGGCGTGGACCGTTCCCTTGTCGAGCACAAAAAGATGCAGCCATCCATTGTCAAACAGTTTTCGCACGTCATCGTGGCGCGCGAGAACCTCGGAGATGGCGCCGGCCGGTGCTTGGATCATGACGGAAAGGCGCAAGGGCTCGTGGACGAGGCCGTGACCGTCATCAACGGCTTGCCAAGGCAGACCGGGTTGAAGCGCTCCGCCATTGCCTTGCAGCACGCCGATGCCGCCAACAACGTTGTGTATCAGCTTGTTGCCGCCACCGAAGGCCTCGGGCGCAACCGACGACCCGTAGTACTGCAGGCTGATCCAGCTTGCGACCACCACCGGCGCGGTGAGGATCAGTTCCAAGGTGGCAAATCCCGCATCGGCCTTCCAATCATAGCTATGCAGGAAGGCACGTCCCCGCAGGTCCGCTCTCGCGGAAACGCTGCGCGGGGCAGCGATGAAGGCCGCACATCCCGCCAGCCCCCACTCCGGCCTCACTTCCGACCAGTTGGCGGCCCGCCTCGCGACCGTGGCCTCCGTTGCACCCGGCAGACGGAGGGCGCGTTCGGCGCGCGCAAGAGATCCGGCCCGGTCCAGCCAGTGTCTTGCTCTTGCAATGTCGGGCTCATGAGTGGGTGCAAACGTATCGTCATAGAGCGCAATTCTGTCGGTTGTGGTGTCGTGTAGGCCAGCAACGAAGCGCGTGTCTTCGGGCAGCGATATGCCATGGGCAGGGAGCCCGGCCCGCGTCTCCGGATCGTTCAGCAGCGAAGCCAGCAAACGGGCCGACACTTCGCCGGTCTGGCCGCCACAGGCGCCGCAATGATAGGCGCTTGCATGCGGATTGTTCACGACATTGGCGCCGTGACCCAGCAGCAGGACAAGGCGAGCGTGGCCGGTGGTGAAACTCATGGCCTTCAGTACCGCTGCGGCTGTTGCAGCCTTTGACTCGGCCGTCAACTTGCTTTCGAACCACGGCGCCGGCCCTCTCGAAGCTGGCTTCGGCACAAGACCCAGCGCGTCCTTCACGAGCTTCAGGCCGTAAGCCGGCCCCGCAGCCTCGACGAAGGCAAAAGATGAGACTGCCGCTTTCCGGAACCTGCCCCAGGCTCGTACCGCGCGTTCTGCAATGCGTGCTTCCGTTTCGGCCTGCTGACCCAGATGGCTGGATGACGCCAGCCCGGGCCGCAGCAGCACGGGCAGATGGGGCTGCAACTGGTCTGTACCCTGCGCGCGGTGTGCCACCGCCAATCCGAAGAAACCGGCAAAGCCGATCGTTTCGATGCGCGGGTCAAGAGACTCCAGGGCCCGCCGGAAGACCTCTGAACGCACGTCGATGCAGAATGCGGCTTGCAGTTGCGGACGTCCCACGGTTGGTACCGGTCCGGTGAGGGCTTCAGAGAGACGCCGCTGCTGAGCCCGTTCGGTGGCGTCCTGCAGAATTGCATCGACAATCTGATCCTGCGAGGGAACCACCGGCTCGGCATGTGCGGCAACGGTCTTCGCCCACATCTCGCCCACCGGCGGCGCATGGGCCATCAGTGCTTCGTCCCAAATCAAACGTATTGCCAGAAGATCGGTCACGGTCGCATCCGTCCGACCTTCGAGCTCGGCGTTCCAAAGCAGCCAGCGCGCGTGCTGCGACCAGCCGCCGAGATCCATGAGGAGACGGTGGAACACCGTTTCAGCGGCCTCTTCCGTGATCCCCAATCGTTCGGTGGCACGCAAGATGGCCCGTTCCGTCGAATCGGGGGCCGCGGCAACGTGAGCGCAGAAGCCGGAAAGTCCTGCGATCTCGGGCGTCAGATCGTGGCTCGCCCACTCCCGCCAGGCGGAGAAGGCACCGTGGCCGGACGCCGGGGCCCAAAGTGCCTGACCTTGATCGAAGTACGCGCCGGCCCACAGACCGAAGCTGCGCGCAATCACCGATGGCCAGTCGGTGCCGGTGGCTCGGGCAACCAGATGGGAAACCGTCGGCAAGGCCTCCGGCTCCGGAGTTTCGCGTCCCAGCGCGGCCTTGAGTTGCGCGACGTCCTTTGGCTTCGCGGAGGCTGGGCATGCGAGCAGCGCATCGGAAAGGTCATCATCGAGAATGTTACCGGCTTCGATTGCAGTCGCATAGTCGGACCGGCGGCGCATCACCTTCACGCCAGCAACGCGAGCGAGGCGGGCAGCGGCAGTTGCCAGATCTTCATGGGACTGGCCCAGGAAGGGATTGACTGCCACCGTGGCCGCCAAAGGAAAGGCGGGCGGTATGGCGCGGCCGGCGGCCTCTGCGGCCCTCAGGAAGCTTTCAGCCCGGGCGGGGGCAATCTGCGTGGACTTTAGCAACATGTCGGTCTCCCATGCATCAGAGGGTCGTCAGTTCAGCCTTGCCGTTCGAAAGCCACCGATCATCCGGTCAAGAGCAGCGTTCAGATAGAGTCCATTGGCCAGGTGCACGCGCAATCCTGCCGCAGCCGGATGATGAGCCCAGAGCGGAAACAACGCCTGCGCAATGGCCACCAGTCCGAAGGTCACGAGCGCAAGGACGATCAAGGCCCATTCGAGGGCGCCAGGTGTGGGCGGTTCCGGGAGGTGAGGCCCCCAGAGCGATGTCGCAATCACATGGAAGCTGAAGTAGGCCACCGCTGCGGCCAGTGCGGCGGTAGCGGTTCGCCGGGTCAGCGCCCCCGGGGCGGTATCCGCAAGACCCTGTGCCACCAGATAGGCCACGCCGAAGATCAGGATGGCGCCCAGGGCCAGGGCCTGCGCCGACTTCGGCCCGATCACGAGGCCGAACCCCGTCGCGACCATGGCATAAAGTACGAGTGCCAGGGCAAAGGCTTTGGCCACGGCCCACAATCCGGGGATGGCAACCGGACCGGGGCGCCGTAACCGCGCCACAGCCTGCACAGCCCCTCCGGAGTCCAGGAAGGCATGCGCCTTGTAGAGCGAGTGCGCAACGATGTGCAGGAGGGCCAAGGCCCAGAGACCCAGTCCGCACTGCAGCAGCATGAAACCCATCTGCGCCACCGTCGACCAGGCCAACGCCGTCTTGACGGCGCTCTGCGTCAGCATCACCGCCGCTCCGAACAGCGCGGTGAAGCCGCCCAGCATGACGAGAGCCGCCATCGCGACCGGGCTTGCCTGAAGAAGGCCGGCAAGGCTGATCAGCAGGAAGCCGCCCGAATTGATGATGCCGGCATGCAGCAGGGCCGAGACCGGGGTCGGCGCTTCCATCACTTCGGTCAACCAGCCATGGAGCGGAAATGACGCGGTCTTGAGTGCAGCTGCAAGAACAAGCAAGCCTGCCGCGATCTGGGCGCCGATTGGTGCCCTTTCCCCGGCCGCCGCGGACAAGGCCGACAAATCGGCCATGCCATAGACCAGCCAGAGCGTGAAGGCGGCCACACAAAGTGCGGCATCACCCGCGCCCCAGACGAGCGTGAACTTGGTGGCCGCCCGCTGCGCTTCGGCGCGCTCTGGGTAGAAAAGCAGGAGTTGCCGGAGCCCGAGCCCGACGCCGGCGAAAGCCAGCAAGAGGATCGCGAAGCTCCCGGATTGCACAAGGACCATCACCGCCGCAAGTGTGGCCAGCATCATGCCATGGAAGGCGCCTTCCCGCGCCTCGCCGTCGAGATAACTGCGTGTGTAGCGGACCACCACCCAGCCGACAAAGCTGACAAGTACCATCATGGTGGCACTCAGCGTGTCGAGCCGGAAGCTTGCCAGCAAGAATCCGTGTCCGATCGCCAGCGACGCAGGGCCGGAATGCAGCAACTGAACCAGTCCCGCCAGCGCCAGAGCCAAAGCCCCAATGGTCGCCGCTTCTGCCAGTCGCGGCAGGCGGCGCGGGCGGCGGCCCGGACTGAATGCCGCGCAGCAGGCGACCAACAAGAGCAGAAGCGGTGCAAAGACGATCAGCGGCAACGAAAGTAACATCCGACAAGCTCCCGCAAGGTTTGGTGCCAGCTGGCATACAGCCAATCAAAATTTCAGAATATTACATCTTTTTGTCTCTATCGTTCTGTTTTATAGAACATGAATGCTGAACCTCCATCATTTGCGGCTGTTTCGGGCCGTGGCAACGGACGGCACCCTCATCGGTGCCGCGCGACGGCTCAACCTGTCGCAATCGGCCCTCTCGACACAGTTGAAGACGCTCGAGGCCGCGCTTGGCCATGCGTTGTTCGAGCGGCGCGGACGCGGACTGATCCTGACGGAGGCGGGGCGCATTGCACTTGACCATGCTGAAGCGATTTTCCGGACGGCCGAGGATCTCACCGCCACGCTGCGGGGAACGACCCACGGGCGGCAGGCGTTGCGCGTCGGAGCTCTTGCGACACTATCGCGAAACTTCCAGATGCAGTTCCTCAGGCCACTCATCGGACGGCCGGATGTCGAGGTTGTGCTGCGCTCCGGCTCTCAGTCCGAACTGTTGCGCGGCCTCGAAGCACTGGCGCTCGATGTGGTGTTGACCAATCTTGCGCCAGCCCGTGACGCTGCCAGTCCATGGCTGATCCATCGTCTGGCGGAACAGCCCGTGAGCCTGATCGGCACCGTTGTCCGGGTCGGGCGAGAACCCACGACACTTGCGCAGCTTCTATCAACATGCCCAGTCATTCTCCCCACGCCCGACACGGCGATACGCGCGGCCTTTGATGCCCTGACGTCGCGGCTGGGACTTTCGCCCCGAATCGCGGCCGAGGCGGATGACATGGCGATGCTGCGTCTGCTGGCGCGCGAGGACGCAGGACTTGCCGTCATCCCGTCGATCGTCGTGAAAGACGAGCTCTCGGCCGGCTTGCTCGTCGAGGCCGCCCAGCTCGAGGGGATCAACGAGACATTTCTTGCTGTGACGTTGGCCCGCAGGTTTCCCAATCCGCTATTGCGCGACGTTGTGAAACCTTAGTTTTTCTGACCAAAGTGATTGGAATGCTGAAACCAGATCAAGCAAGGCAGATCAGCCTTGTTTGAGTCTTGCTCTGATGGGCGGAAGCCGATTTCGGGTCCAATTGAGACCTTACCTTATTGCCACATCATCTCTGCAAAGGAGTCGATAGCAGACATTGCCCCTGTGGAGCGCATGAATCCTTGAGGCCAGCGAGGGGCCCGGGACGCCCGCAATGCGGCAGGGGCTCCGCGGTCTGGATTCGCGGCTCAATGATCTGACTATGCGATTTCTCCAATGCGCCCCTTTGTCCATAACGGCCGAGAGAGGCATTGCCCAACTGCCTTGTCCGGTTGTGAACTGCACCCTATCTCAGACCTGCCTGCAGGCGGATCTGGCTTAGGGTGGATGGCGTGGATCGAATTGAACATGAGGATCTCGTACCAGTCCGGCGTTGCGCCATGCGCCACCAGGCCGAGCAATACGCCTTGGTTCTGGCAGCGATGGGTATGCGGTCGTCCATTGCGCTGGACGGTGAACTCTTCGTCCTTTCCGTCGGCTATCGGGATGCCGCAAGGGCCAGTTATGAACTTGCTGCTTACGATCGTGAGAACCAGGATACTCTACCCCGAAGAGACAGATCTCTGCCGACGCCACCACGCCTCGAAGTTGCGCTGATCTACTGGGCTATACTGCTGTTCTTCTTTGCCGCTGCGCGTCATGCGGCGTTTTCTGTCGACTGGCTCGGAAAGGGAGCAGCCCAATCCGGATTGATGCTCGGGG
>JAPLOT010000189.1 GCA_026400595.1 Alphaproteobacteria bacterium
TCCGGCCAGCGTCGACGATGCGCTGACGCGCGTGGAAGGATTCTACACGGCGCTCATCGCCAAGGGCATCCGTCCGCTGGCGGCGGGTGGCGATCATCTCTGCTCGCTGCCGGCGCTGCGCGCGGTGGGGGCCAAGCAGCCGGTGGGCATGATCCATTTCGATGCCCATACCGATCTCTACGATGGTTATTTCGGCGGCTTCAAATTCACCCATGGCACGCCCTTCCGCCGCGCCATCGAGGACGGTGTGCTCGATCCCAGGCGCACCATCCAGATCGGCCTGCGCGGCTCCATGTACGATCTCGACGACTTCGACTATGGCGCGAAGATGGGCGTGCGGCTCGTGCGCATCGAGGAGGCGATGGAAAAGGGCCCCAAGGCCATCATGGCCGAGGCGCGCCGCATCGTGGGCGACGGCCCCGTCTATGTGAGCTTCGACATCGACATGCTCGATCCCGTCTATGCGCCGGGCACCGGCACACCCGAAATCGGCGGCTTCACCACCTTCCAGGCCCAGCAGATGCTGCGCGAACTCCGCGGGCTGCACATCGTCGGCGCCGACGTGGTGGAGGTCTCGCCGCCCTTCGACCCGTCCGGCCTCACGGCACATGCGGGCGTCACCATGATGTTCGAGATCCTCTGCTCCATGGCCGAGGATGTGGCGAAGCAGCGCGCATGAAGCTTTCCCTGTCATGGCAGGCACTGGCCTTCGCCTCGGCCATCTGCGCGGCACTTTCGGCCATCTTCGGCAAGCTCGGTGTCAGCCAGATTCCACCCGATCTCGCAACCCTGTTCCGCACCTTCGTGCTGCTCGTGGTCTTCGTGCCCATCGTGCTGCTGGGCGGTCAATTGCAGGGCGCTGGCAATGTCTCGCGCCATGCCCTGCTATTCCTGTCGCTCTCGGCGCTGGCCGGGGCGGGGTCATGGTTCTTCTACTTCCGCGCAGTGAAGATCGGCGATGTCTCGAAGGTGGCGCCAATCGACAAGCTGAGCATCGTGTTCGTGGCCCTGTTCGGCGTGGTGTTCCTCGGCGAGCGCCTCAGCCTCGCCAACTGGGCCGGCGTCATACTCATGACGGGCGGGCTGCTGCTGATCGCCTTTCGTTAGGAAGCAGCGGGCAGGACGATCACTTCGATGGCGGTCGGGTTAAAGTTGTTGCAGGGGTTCAGCACCTGCGGGCAGTTCGAGATCACCGCCAGCACATCCATTTCGGCGCGCAGATCGACATGGTCGCCGGGCTTCGACGCGCCCTTCGCGATGGCGGCCTCGCCGGCCGCGCCCACCGGCACGGTCATGAACCAGTTCACGTTGGGCACGATGTCGCGCCAGCCGAGGCCATAGGGCTTCAGCGCGGCGAGGAAGTTCTCGCGGCAGCCCGTGTTCGATACGCCATAGAGCATCAGGTTCGATGGCTGCGAGCAGCAGCCGCCAATCGTGTCGTGTCCGCCGAAGCTATCCGCCGTGATGGTGAAGAGCGGCCGGGCGCGATCCGAATAGAGCACATCGCCCTTGGTCAGGAGTATGCGGCCGGCTTTCTTGATCGTGTTGGGATGGTGATAGCGCTCCTCCGGGTCGGCGGCGTTGTAGCAGAGGAAATCCACCGCCTGCTGGCCATGCGTGTCGACGATGCGCAGCGTCTCGCCCTTGCCGACGAAGCGGCTCCAGTGCGCCCGCGCGGGGATGATCTCGCTGTCGGGTTCGTCGCGGCGCATCAGTCCAGCGGCCGGGTGAAGAGGCGGCCCCACTGCGGCAGGGCATCGCCGACGCCGGCAAGCCGCAGCGCGTGCCAGGCCATGGCATGGTTTGACGAGGTGATGGGAACGCCGGTCTCGGCCTCGATGTCGCGCGCCGCTTCCGCCAGCCTGACCGAGGTGCAGGAGACGAAGACGCAGTCGACCTTCGCAGTATCCAGCAGGCGGCGCACGCCGCTGCGGATCGACTCCGGCGTGATGCGCGCCACGATGCTGTCGTCCTGCTCGTTGAAGGAGCCGAAGACCGGAACTTCAAAGCCCCGTGCCCGGATGTAGCTGGCGACGATGCGGTTCACGTCGGCGCGATAGGGCGTCAGCACGCCGATGCGCTTGGCGCCGAAGGCGCGGAAGGCCGCGAAGGCTGCGGTGATCGGCGTGGTGCCTTTCGCGCCGGGACGAACCTCCCGGATCCGCGCGAAGACCTTCTCCTCGCCGATCGCCATCGAGGCGGAGGTGCAGCCATAGGCGACGACGTCGAGGTCGCTTCCCGGCAGAATGACATCGGCGGAGGATGCGATGCGCGGCTCCATGGCGCGCAGCGTCTCGGGCGTGATCTGGGCATCGTTGAGGATTCGGCTCTGGTAGAGCGCCACGCCGGCGAGCGGGGTGATGATTTTGCGCCACTCGTGCTCGATGGTGAAGTCCGTTGCCAGCACGATCAGTCCGATGCGGGCGCGGCTGGCGATGCCGCTGTCGGTCTGGAAGGGCAGGTGCTCGATCAGGATCATGTCCTGTTCCGGTTTCACCTCGCGCAAGGCCTGGTTCATGCGGCAACTCCTCGGCTGTCGCGCGATTTGTACCAGAGATCGGCGGTCGCACCTATAGTGCGGGAATCATGATTCGGCTGAGACAGGCATGCCGTAAACTCAGAGGCTGGCGGCGCGGCGGCGTCACCGTCCTGGCTGGCGCGCTGGCCGCGCTGGCCCTGCCGCCGCTTGGCGCATGGCCGCTGCTCTTCGCCGCCGTGCCCTTGTTCCTTGCCGTACTGGAAGGCGCCACCACGCGCCGGTCGGCGCTGCTCCTCGGCTGGCTCTTCGGCCTTGGCTATTTCGTGGTGGCCTTTCACTGGATCGGCTTTGCCTTCCTGGTCGATGCCGACACCTATCTGTGGATGATGCCCTTCATGGTCGGCGGACTTGCCGGCGGCATGGCCATCTACTGGGGGCTCGCGGCGCTTGCCGTGCGACTGGCCCGCCTGCATGGATTGAGCCTGGTCATCGGCTTCGCGGCCGCCATCGCCGTGGCGGAATGGCTCCGCGGCCATCTGTTCACCGGCTTCCCCTGGGCTGCGCCGGGCCTGGCGGCCGAGGCGATGGGACCAGTGGCCCAGGTGGCCTCGGTCACCGGGATGACGGGCCTCACGCTTCTGATCGTGCTCTTGGCCGGATTGCCTCTGGTTCTGCTGTCCCCCGGCCTCCGCCGCGAGCGGTGGCTGGCGCTTGCGCTGCTTGCGCTGCTTCCCGCAGGGTGGGGATTTGGCGCCTGGCAGCTCGCACTGCCGCAGGCGCCGGACACCGGGCTGAGCCTGCGCATCGTGCAGCCGAATGTTCCGCAAAGCGACAAGTGGCGCAGCGAGAATGCGCGGATGATCTTCGACAGGCTGCAGGAGCTCAGTCTCGCACCCACCGCGGACCGGCCGGCGGGGCTTGCCGGCATCGACTATCTGATCTGGCCGGAATCGGCGGTGCCCTTCCTGATCGACGAGAGCCCGGTCGCGCGCGAAGAGATCGCACGCATGCTGAATGGCAAGGGCGTGCTGCTCACCGGATCGATTCGCCGCGAGGCTCAAGCGGGAGATAGGCCGGCGCGCGTCTTCAACAGCATCATCGCCTTCGATGGCAGGGGCGATGTGGTCGTGCGCTATGACAAGTGGCGGCTCGTGCCGGGCGGCGAATTCCTCCCCTTCGAATGGCTGCTCGAGCCGCTCGGCTTCCGCAAGGTGGTGACCGTTCCGGGCAGTTTCGCGGCCGGTCCCGGGCCGCAGACGCTGCAGTTGCCCGGCGGCCTCGCTGCCGCGATGCTGGTCTGTTACGAAGTCATCTTTCCGCATGACCTGATTCAGCCCGGCGCCCGGCCGGTCGTGATCGTCAACGTGACCAATGATGGCTGGTTCGGCCGGTCGACCGGCCCGCACCAGCATCTGGCGCAGGCCCGGATGCGAGCCATCGAACAGGGCCTGCCGATCCTGCGGGCGGCAAACACGGGAATCTCCGCGGTGATCGATGCGAGGGGGAGGCTCTTGGCCTCGCTCCCGCTCGACCAGCAGGGGGTGATCGACGCGCGCATCCCTTCGGCCGACGAGCCGACGATCTACGCACTGCTGGGCGATTTCGTGCTCATGGCCCTGGTCCTGGTGGCCGTATCGCTCGTGCTGGTCCTCATGCGAATCCACCGCCGCGCATCCGGACAGCCGCAATCCTGAATTCTGCGCAAGGTTGTAGCAGTAGATTTGAACCTTCTAATGAATTCAATTGCACACCAGTGCTGATTGTACTATCAGGAACCTGTTCGCTGAGCTGGTTCCCATCGAGAATCAAATGGGCAATTGGGGGCTAGTGGTGCGGGCGTCAGACCGGGGGCAAATGGTCTGAGGTTACGATGACAAGACGCGATCCAAACTTTGTTGATGTCCATGTGGGCAGCCGTATCCGCATGCGTCGTCAATTCGTCGGAATGAGTCAGGAGAAGCTTGGCGAGCTCCTGGGAATCACCTTTCAGCAGGTGCAGAAATACGAGAAGGGCTCGAACCGCATCAGCGCGAGCCGGCTCTACTACACCGCCAAGATCCTCGGCGTTCCTGTTCAGTTCTTCTTCGAGGAGCTTCCGGGCAGCGAAGAGCGCACCAGCCAGGACGAGACGCGCGAACAGGACACGGTCCTGTCGTCGCTGATGAATGCCGAAGGCATTGTCCTCGCAAAGGCCTTCCGCGAAGCCGACAACTCCAACAAGCGCAAGCTCATCGCAAGCGTGGCCCGGCTCATCGCCGAGGCCAAGGACTGAAGTTGCCAGCGGTCCTGCCGTGAGATTTATTGCAGGGCCTCTGACTTGACCTTGGAGTGAGCCGCTGCCAAAAGGCGGTGGGCTTCCGCGGGGATGAATCACGCATGTCACGCAAGAACTATCTCTTTACCAGCGAATCTGTGTCCGAAGGTCATCCGGACAAGGTCTGCGACCGGATCTCGGACGAGGTCGTCGACCTCTTCTACCGTGAGGCCCTGGCACAGGGCTTCGATCCCTGGCAGGTGCGGGTGGCCTGCGAAACGCTGGCCACCACAAATCGCCTGGTGATCGCCGGCGAGACCCGCGGCCCATCATCGGTCACGCCCGAAAAGATCGAGGCCGTGGCGCGCAAGGCCATCAAGGACATCGGCTACGAGCAGGCTGGCTTTCACTGGGACACGGTGAAGATCGAGATCCTGCTGCACTCGCAGTCGGCCGACATCGCGCAGGGCGTCGATGCCGGCGAGAAGAAGGATGAAGGTGCCGGCGACCAGGGCATCATGTTCGGCTATGCCTGCGACGAGACGCCGGAACTCATGCCGGCCCCGATCTATTATTCGCACCGCATCCTCAGCCTTCTGGCGGAGGCGCGGCATTCCGGCAAGGAAGCCGCTCTGGGGCCCGACTCGAAAAGCCAGGTCACCGTCGAGTACAAGAACGGCAAGCCGGTCGCGGCCACCCAGATCGTGGTGTCCCACCAGCATGTGGACGAGAGCCTCACCTCTGCCGATGTTCTCGCCCTGGTGAAGCCCTATGTGAAGAAGGCCCTGCCCAAGGGCTGGATCAGGAAGGACACGGTCTGGCACGTCAATCCGACCGGCAAGTTCTACATCGGCGGCCCGGACGGCGATGCCGGTCTCACCGGCCGCAAGATCATCGTCGATACCTATGGCGGCGCTGCGCCGCATGGCGGCGGCGCCTTTTCGGGCAAGGACCCGACAAAGGTCGACCGTTCGGCCGCCTATGCTGCACGCTATCTCGCGAAGAACGTGGTGGCGGCGGGATTGGCCAAACGCTGCACCATTCAGCTGTCCTATGCCATCGGCGTGTCGCAGCCGCTTTCGATCTACGTCGATACCCACGGCACCGGAAAGGTGTCGGAAGCCAAGCTCGAGAAGGCGCTGGCCAAGGTGATGGATCTGTCACCGCGCGGCATCCGCACGCATCTCGGACTCAATCGCCCGATCTATGCCCGCACCTCCGCCTATGGGCATTTCGGACGCAAGCCGGAGAAGGATGGCGGCTTCTCCTGGGAGAAGACGGATCTGGTGAAGAAGCTCAAAGCTGCGGTGAAGTGAGCGAGCCGGAACGTCGCTATCAGTTCTACGGGCGGCGCAAGGGGAAATCCTTGCGCCGTCATCATTTGCAGCTCGTCGATGGGCTCCTGCCGGAGCTGCGGGTGGATCTTGCGGATCCGCTGCGGGGACTTGGTCGGCCGCTCTGGCTGGAGATCGGCTTCGGCGGTGGCGAGCACCTGGCCCATCAAGCCCAGCTTCATCCGCAGATGTCCTTCATCGGTGCCGAGCCCTTCGTCAATGGTGTTGCAAAGCTGCTGGCCCTGGTCGAGGCACGGTCGATCGCCAATGTCAGAATTCATGACGGGGATGCCCGCGATCTTCTGTCCGCGCTGCCCGCCGGGTGTCTTGCCCGCGTCTATCTGCTCTATCCCGATCCCTGGCCCAAGGCCCGCCACAACAAGCGGCGCTTCGTCGGCGCCGAAACGCTCGCGCAGCTCCACAGGATCCTGGAGCCCGGTGGACTCTTCCTGTTTGCCAGCGACATCGCCGACTATGTGGCCTGGACGCAGGAGCATGTCACGGTCCATGGCGGTTTTGCCGCGGACGCTACGAGGCCAAGGCCCGCCGGGAGGGGCGTACATCGGCCTATCTGCGCTTTCGCCGGACCCCTTGAACTGGCGTCGCTTTCGGCGTATATGCCGGTCAACTTAGGTTCACTCACATAGCCACGAAAGTGGAGATCGAGAGTGGGTCCCGGTCCGGGGCCCGCTTTTTTTATTGCCCGAAGGACAGGATGACAGACGAGAGACTAGCACGCGAAACCGGACCCGCAGCGCGGGTTGCGGGCCTTGTCGAGCCGGTATTGGCCGACATGGGCTTCCGACTCGTGCGCGTGAAGATGAGCGGGCCGACGCTGCAGATCATGGCCGAGCGTCCGGACGGGACCTTCTCCATCGATGACTGCGAGGAGCTGAGCCGGGCCGTGTCGCCGCTGCTTGACGTCGAGGACGTGATCGGGTCGCGCTATCACCTCGAAGTCTCTTCGCCAGGCATTGACCGGCCGCTGGTGCGGCCATCCGACTTCGAAGCCTGGGGCGGTCATGAGGTGAAGATCGAAATGGCGGTTCCGGTGGCCGGCCGCAAGCGGTTCAAGGGAACGCTTGAGGGCTATGACGACGGCGAAGTACGGCTCTTCATCGAGAATCCGGAAGGGCCCGCGAAGGACCCGGTGCTGATCGGCGTGCCCTTCCGAGACATTGCCGAAGCCAAGCTGACATTGACCGATCAATTGATTGAAGCGGCCCGCCAGCGCCTGCCCCAGAAGGGCTATGGCGACGGCGCCGACATCGACGAAGACCAGATCTCTGAGGAGAGGAGCAAAGACAATGGCTGAACCCGCAGTGAGCGCCAACAGGCTCGAGCTTTTGCAGATTGCCGATGCGGTGGCGCGCGAAAAGACGATCGACAAGTCGGTCGTGCTCGACGCCATGGCCGAGGCCATCACCCGCGCTGCCAAGGCACGCTATGGCGTCGAGAACGAAATCCGTGCCGAGATCGATCCGCGCACCGGCGAGACTCGTCTCAACCGTCTGCTGCTGGTGGTCGAGAAGGTGGAGAACGACGCCACGGAGATCAGCCTGGTCGATGCGCAGGCGCGCAATCCGGCCGCCAGCGTGGGCGACCAGATCGCGGAACCGCTGCCGCCCATCGAATTCGGCCGTATCGCCGCGCAGAACGCCAAGCAAGTGATCGTGCAGAAGGTGCGCGAGGCCGAGCGCGAGCGCCAGTTCGATGAATTTAAGGACCGCGTCGGCGAGATCGTGAACGGCATCGTGTCGACCTTGGCCGCGGCGAAGGGATCATCCGGCGCGACGAGTCGCTGCCGCGCGAAGTCTTCAAGACCGGCGACCGGGTCCGCGCCTATGTCTATGACGTGCGGCGCGAACAGCGCGGTCCGCAGATCTTCCTGTCGCGCACTCATCCCGAGTTCATGGCGCGCCTCTTCGGCCAGGAAGTGCCCGAAATCTACGATGGCGTCGTCGAGGTGGTTGCCGTTGCCCGCGATCCGGGCAGCCGCGCCAAGATCGCGGTACGTTCCAAGGATGGCTCGATCGATCCGGTCGGCGCCTGCGTCGGCATGCGCGGCAGCCGCGTCCAGGCGGTCGTGAACGAACTGCAGGGCGAGAAGATCGACATCATCCAGTGGACCCCGGACATCGCGTCCTTCGTGGTCAACGCGCTGGCGCCGGCGGAGGTCTCCAAGGTCGTGCTCGACGAGGAGGCCGAGCGCATCGAGGTGGTGGTTCCCGACGAGCAGCTGTCGCTTGCCATCGGCCGGCGCTGGCAGAACGTGCGCCTGGCCTCGCAATTGTCCGGCTGGGACATCGACATCATGACCGAAGCCGAAGAGTCGGAGCGCCGTCAGAAGGAATTCATCGCCCGGACCGAACTCTTCGTCAATGCGCTCGACGTTGACGAGACGCTGGCGCAGCTGCTGGCCTCCGAGGGCTTCGCCTCGGTTGACGAAGTGGCCTATGTCGACCAGCGCGAGATTGCCTCGATCGAAGGCCTTGACGAGCAGACGGCGGAAGAGCTGCAGAACCGCGCCCGCGAGTATCTCGACCGGGCCGCTCAGGAGCTGGACCAGCGCCGCGTCGAGCTCGGCGTGCTCGACGAACTCAAGGAGATCGAGGGGGTGACGCCACAGATGCTCGTGGCACTCGGCGAGGCCGACATCAAGTCGATCGAGGACCTTGCCGGCTGTGCATCGGATGACCTGATCGGCTGGACCGAACGCAAGGATGGTCAGACCACCAAGCACAAGGGCGCCTTCTCGGCGCTCGAGATCTCGCCGGACGAGGCCAATGCCCTGATCATGCAGGCCCGTGTCAAGGCGGGCTGGATCGAGGCGCCGGCCGAGGAACAGGCGCCGGAAGAGGTCGTTGCCGAAGCCGAGGCGGAAGCCCAGAGCTGAGGCGGGCAGGGAGAAGCATGGAGGCGGACAGCGACTTGGCCACACGCATGTGCATCGTGACACGGGAGTGTCTGGATGAGGCCATGCTGTTGCGTTTCGTGCGTTCGCCCGACGGTGTGGCGGTGCCTGATCTGGCCCGCAAGCTTCCCGGGCGGGGGGTATGGGTGACGCTAAACCGGTCCCGGGTGGCAGAGGCGGTCAAAAAGCACTTGTTTTCAAAGGGTTTTTCTGAGGAAACCCGAAGCCCTGACGGCCTGCCCGACATGGTGGCGCGCCTGCTCCGGCAAAATGCCCTGTCCACCTTTTCCCTGGCCAAGAAGGCCGGGGAGGCGGTGACCGGTTTCATGAAGGTGGAGGAGGCTTTGGCCAGGGGCCGGGTGAGGATTCTCTGCCATGCCGCCGATGCCCAGCCGGACGGCTGCCGCAAGCTTGACCGGATGGCTGGCGACGGCGTGATGACGGTAAGAATGTTCAGCCGCGATGAATTGGATTTGGCATTTGGACGGTCAAATGTGGTACATGCTGCCGTGACAAAGGGCGGGCTGGCCGAAAAGCTCGTTGCCGCCGTGCGGCGGATTGACGTTTTTGACGCCCCGTTGGGGTCGAAGGGATCTGAAGAGAGAGTATGACGGACAGCAACGATAATGACCGCAAGGCCGATGGCGCGCGCACTGGAGGCGGCACGCTGACCTTGAAGCGTCCCGTGGTCGAGCAGAGCCGGGTGAAGCAGAGTTTTGCCCATGGCCGGACCAAGACCGTGGTGGTGGAGACCAAGCGCAAGCGCATGGGCGACGACAAGCCCGCTGCTGCAGAATCCAAGCCCGCAGCCTTTCAGTCGCAGCCGAAGGTGGCGCAGGGTGCGCCGCAGCCGGGCGCTCAGCAGCGCCCGCAGGCACCATCTGGAGGCGCTGGCCGTTCCGGCGTCGTCCTGCGCACGCTGACGGCCGAGGAGAAGGAAGCCCGCGACCGGGCCTTGTCGGATGCGCGCCTGCGCGAGGCCGATGAACGCAAGCGCCAGGAAGAGGATGCTCGCCGCCGCAGCGAGCTCAACGAGCGCGAAAGCAAGGAGCGCGAGGCTGCGGCCCGGCGCAAGGCCGAGGACGATGCCCGTCACCGGGTGGAGGAGGAGGGCCGCCGCAAGGCCGAGGAGGCCGCCAAGAAGCTAGCGCCCAAGACGCCGGCCGGCGTGGTGACGCCGGCAACGGTTCCGATGAAGGCCTCGACGGTAACGGCCAAGCGCCCCGTCAACGATGACGATGATGGGCCGCGGACCGCACGGTCCGGCGGCCCGGCGAAACGCGAACTCAAGGCGCCGGTGCCGACGCGCGCGAAGACCGATGCCGACAAGCGCCGCAGCCGCCTCACGGTGGTCAATGCCCTGACCGAGGAAGAGGGCGAGCGCGGCCGTTCGGTGGCGGCCTTCCGCCGCCGGACCGAACGTCTCAAGAAGCAGGCCCAGGGCTTCCAGATGCCGACCGAGAAGGCGAGCCGCGAGGTGGTGATCCCCGAGGCAATCACCATCCAGGAGCTTGCCAACCGCATGGCGGAACGCGCCGTCGACATCATCAAATTGCTGATGAAGCAGGGCCAGATGCATACGATCAACGACGTGATCGATGCCGATCTGGCGCAGCTCATCGCCGAGGAAATGGGCCACAAGGTCAAGCGCGTGTCGGAGTCCGACGTGGTCGAAGGCCTGGCCGGCGACACCGACGACGAAGGTTCGCTGCAGTCGCGTCCGCCGGTGGTCACCATCATGGGGCATGTCGATCACGGCAAGACGTCGCTGCTCGACGCCATTCGCAAGACCAATGTGGTGTCCGGCGAAGCCGGTGGCATCACGCAGCACATCGGTGCCTATCAGGTGCAGACCAGGACCGGGCTGATCACCTTCATCGATACGCCGGGCCACGAGGCCTTTACCGCCATGCGCGCCCGCGGCGCCAAGGCCACGGATATCGTGGTGCTCGTGGTTGCCGCCGATGACGGCGTCATGCCCCAGACGGTGGAAGCCATCAATCATGCGCGGGCGGCCGATGTTCCCATCATCGTCGCGGTCAACAAGATCGACAAGCCGTCGGCCAATCCCAACAAGGTCCGCACCGATCTGTTGCGCCACGAGATCGTGGTCGAGAGCATGGGCGGCGATACCTTGGAGGTCGAGGTGTCGGCGCTCAAGGGCACCAATCTCGACAAGCTGCTGGATACCATCCTGCTGCAGGCCGAAGTGCTGGACCTGAAGGCCAATCCCGACCGCGAAGCGGGCGGCCTGGTGGTCGAAGCCCAGCTCGACAAGGGCCGCGGGCCTGTCGCGACCGTGCTGGTCCAGCGCGGTACGTTGCGCCTCGGAGACATATTCGTGGCCGGCTCTGCCTGGGGCCGTGTGCGCGCGCTCATCAACGACAAGGGGGAGCAGGTGAAGGAAGCCAGCCCCTCTGCGCCCGTGGAAGTGCTCGGCCTCAATTCGGCGCCCGAGGCGGGTGACCAGTTCGACGTCGTGCCCAACGAGGCGCGGGCGCGCGAGATCACGGACTATCGCGACCGCAAGCGCCGTGAAAGCCGTGGCGCGGCGTCGGCGCGCTCGTCGCTTGAGCAGATGATGAGCCAGATGAAGGAAGGGGGCATCAAGGAGTTCCCGATCCTGATCAAGGCCGACGTGCAGGGTTCGGCGGAAGCCATCGTGCAGGCGCTGGAGAAGATCGGTAACGACGAGATCCGCGCCCGCGTCATCCACTATGCGGTGGGCGGCATCAACGAGAGCGACATCGGCCTCGCGGAGGCCTCCGGAGCGGTGGTTCTGGGCTTCAATGTCCGCGCCTCCGGCCAGGCCCGCGACGCGGCGGAACGCTCTGGCATCGAGATCCGCTACTACAACATCATTTACGACCTCGTGAACGACATCAAGGCCGCCATGTCGGGCAAGCTCGCGCCGGAGCTGCGCGAGACCTTCCTCGGCAATGCCAGGATCCTGGAAATCTTCAACATCACCAAGGTCGGCAAGGTGGCCGGCTGTCAGGTCACCGAGGGCTCGGTGCAGCGCGGCGCCAAGGTCCGCCTCATCCGCGACAACGTGGTGATCCACGAAGGTACCCTGTCGACGCTCAAGCGCTTCAAGGACGAGGTCAAGGAGGTTCAGGTCGGCCAGGAATGCGGCATGGCCTTCGAGAACTACCAGGACATGCGCGCCGGCGACGTGATCGAGTGTTTCCGGGTCGAGAAGGTTCAGCGTTCGCTGGATTGAGGACGACATGAAACCAGCTGCCGGACCATCCCAGCGACAGCTCCGGGCGGGTGAGCTGATCCGCCATGCACTTGCGGGCATCCTGTTGCGCGGCGAGACGGGCGATCCGGAACTTGAGCGGCTCGGCGTGACCGTGCATGAGGTGCAGATTTCGCCAGATCTGAAGATCGCCACGGCCTATATCCGCACCCTGAATGCCGGAGCGGAACCCAAGGCCCTTGAGGCGCTGAACCGCAACCGGAAGTATATTCGGGGACTTATTGCGCCGAAACTTGACATGAAGTTCATGCCGGACATTCGCTTTCGGATCGATACGGCATTGGACTATGCGTCCAAGATCGACGAAATCCTTCGTCGCCCGGACGTTGCCCGCGACCTCAAGACCGAGGAATGAAGAAGAAACGTGGCTCGCCGATCCATGGCTGGGTGGCATTGGACAAGCCCTTGGGCATGACCTCGACGCAGGCTGTCGGCAAGGTCCGCTGGCTCTTCGGTGCCGAGAAGGCCGGACATGGCGGAACCTTGGATCCCCTGGCGACGGGTTTATTGCCCATTGCCCTGGGAGAAGCCACCAAGACCGTCTCCGCCGTCATGGATGGGCGCAAAACCTATCGCTTTACCGTAAAATGGGGCGAGGAGCGGTCCACCGATGATCTTGAAGGTGTCGTTACGACGCGCTCAACCAACCGACCGTCTCTGGAAAGCATTGAATCGATACTCGCCCGTTTCAAGGGCGACATTCAACAAATCCCGCCCGCCTTTTCGGCGATCAAGGTTGAGGGGGAGCGGGCCTATGACCTGGCCCGGTCCGGGGCGGACGTGGTCCTGGCCAGCCGGGCGGTCAGAATCGAGGAACTGAGGCTGATCGCGGTCTCCGAGCAGGAAAGCGCCACCTTCGAAGTCACCTGCGGGAAGGGAACCTATGTCCGTTCGCTCGCCCGCGACATGGGCCGGGCCCTGGGCTGCCTCGGCCATGTCATCGTGCTGCGGCGTCTCGCTGTCGGACCTCTCACCGAGGCCCACATGATTCCGCTGGAAAAGCTTGAGGAATTGCGCCATAAGGCGCCCGGCGGAAACGCCATGGACGGGGTTCTGCGACCCATCGAGACCGTGCTGGACGGCATCCCGGCACTGGCCATGGATGAGCAGCAGGCCCAACGCCTGAGACAGGGACAATCCGTCCTTCTCAGAGGCGCGAATGCTCCCATCGCTCATGAGGCGGTTCTGATCACCAGCGGCGGCAAGCCGCTCGGGATCGGGTCTGTCGAGCAGGGAACGCTCAAGCCGAAGCGTCTCTTTAACCTGTAACCATTTGGAGATGACCGAATGACCATGACTGCAGAGCGCAAGGTTGCGCTCGTGAAAGAGTTTGCCACGAAGCCTGGCGACACGGGTTCGCCCGAGGTCCAGGTCGCGATCCTCACGGAACGCATCAACTACCTCACCGACCACTTCAAGACCCACAAGAAGGACAATCATTCCCGCCGTGGTCTCCTGACGATGGTGAGCAAGCGTCGTTCGCTCCTTGATTATCTCAAGCGCAAGGACGAAGGCCGCTACCAGACGCTGATCAAGCGTCTCGAGATCCGCCGTTAAGCGGACGACGAAAAGTCTAAAGCGTATGAGCGGGCGGATCACCGGTTTGCCGCCCGCGTCCCCGTATCGGGAATCCGGCAATAGGGCCGGATTCCAGTTGCCCAAAGGGGATGCCGTCCAGGTGTGGTGACGCGAGTGAAGCGGCGGCGAAGGGCAAAGAGGAAACAGAATGTTCAATATCGATGTTGAAGAAATCACCTGGGGCAGCGCAACCCTGCGGCTGGAAACCGGCCGTGTGGCCCGCCAGGCCGATGGGGCCGTGCTGGCCTCGATGGGCGAGACCACCGTTCTCGCGACTGCCGTTGCCGAGCGCAGCGCCAAGCCGGGAATCGACTTCTTCCCGCTGACCGTCAACTACCAGGAAAAGACCTATGCCGCGGGCAAGATCCCGGGCGGATACTTCAAACGCGAAGGCCGTCCGACGGAGCGCGAGACGCTGATTTCCCGCCTGATCGACCGCCCGATCCGCCCGCTCTTCGTGGCCGGATTCCGCAACGAGACGCAGGTGATCGCCACCGTGCTGTCCTACGATCTCGAAAACGACACCGACATCCTGGCGCTGGTCGCATCTTCGGCCGCGCTCACCCTGTCGGGCATTCCCTTCATGGGTCCGATCGGTGCCGCCCGTGTCGGATACATCAACGGGGAATATGTGCTGAACCCCACCGTGGAACAGCAGAAGCTCTCCGAACTCGACCTCGTGGTCGCCGGCACGCAGGACGCGGTCCTGATGGTCGAGTCCGAGGCCAAGGAGCTCTCGGAAGAGATCATGCTCGGTGCCGTCATGTTCGGCCATCGCGGCTTCCAGCCGGTGATCGAGGCCATCATCCGCATGGCCGAACGCTCGGCCCGCAGCCCGCGCGACTTCACGCCGCCGGATGAGGAGGCGCTTTACAACCAGGTCAAGGCCATTGCCGAGGCCGAGGTGCGCGCTGGCTATGCCATCCCGACCAAGGAAGCCCGCCATGAAGCCGTCGCCAAGGCCAAGGACAAGGTTCTGGCCGCGCTGACCGGCGAGGACAAGACTGACGCGCCGCCCGCCAACAAGATCGGCGAGGCCTTCAAGCATCTCGAAAAGGATGTGGTGCGCAATGCCATCCTCGATACGGGTTTCCGCATCGACGGCCGCGACACCAAGACGGTGCGCAAGATCGTCGCCGAGGCTGGCGTGCTGCCGCGTACCCATGGTTCGGCGCTCTTTACCCGCGGCGAAACCCAGGCGCTGGTGGTTACAACCTTGGGTACCGGCGAGGACGAGCAGTACATCGACTCGCTCGACGGCACGACCAAGGGCACCTTCCTGCTGCACTACAACTTCCCGCCCTTCTCGGTCGGCGAGACGGGCCGCATGGGTGCCACCGGCCGCCGCGAGATCGGCCACGGCAAGCTTGCCTGGCGCGCCATCCACCCGTTGCTGCCGCCCAACGATCAGTTCCCCTACACGATCCGCGTCGTTTCCGAGATCACCGAGTCCAACGGATCGTCGTCGATGGCGTCGGTTTGCGGCGCTTCGCTCTCGCTGATGGATGCGGGCGTGCCGCTGAAGGCGCCTTGCGCCGGCATCGCCATGGGCCTGATCAAGGAAGGCGACCGCTATGCCGTGCTCTCGGACATTCTCGGCGACGAGGATCACCTGGGCGACATGGACTTCAAGGTGGCCGGCACCGCGCAGGGCGTCACCTCGCTGCAGATGGACATCAAGATCACCGGCATCACCGAGGAGATCATGAAGGTCGCGCTGTGGCAGGCCAAGGACGGCCGCCTGCACATTCTCGACCGGATGGCGGAGGCCCTCACCGGCGCCCGCGCCAGCCTGGGCGAGCATGCGCCGCGCATCGAGACGCTGAAGATCCCCACCGACAAGATCCGCGAAGTGATCGGCACCGGTGGCAAGGTCATCCGCGAGATCGTGGAGAAGACCGGCGCCAAGATCGACATCCAGGATGACGGTACCGTCAAGGTCGCCTCCTCCTCGGGTGCCGCAATCACCGCTGCACTCAAGTGGATCAAGGGCATCGTCTCCGAGCCCGAGCTCGGCGAGATCTATGAAGGCAAGGTCGTGAAGGTCGTCGACTTCGGCGCCTTCGTGAACTTCTTCGGTGCGAAAGACGGACTCGTCCACGTCTCCGAACTGGCGCAGAAGCGCGTTGCCAAGGTTTCGGACGTGGTCAACGAGGGCGATATCGTCAAGGTGAAGCTGCTCGGCTTCGACAACCGCGGCAAGGTCCGCCTGTCGATGAAGCAGGTTGACCAGGTGACCGGCGAAGACCTGTCCAAGAAGCAGGCCGCCGAAGGCGTGTCCGAGGATGCGCCGCAGGGCGATTGATCGCCCGGCCACTCATGGAAAATGACGGGGCGCGGTGAGAGATCACCGCGCCCCGTTTCCGTTCCATCCGCTTACGGATGGATCACTTGCTCGGCAGCATCACCGTGTCGATGACGTGGATGACGCCATTGTCGGTCATGATGTCGGCCTTCACGACGGTGGCGTTGTCGACGGTCACCCCGCCCGCACCCTTGCTGATGGCAAGCGTGCGATCCGGCGTGCTCTTCAGCGTGCGCACATGGAAGGGACCGGCCAGCATC
>JAPLOT010000291.1 GCA_026400595.1 Alphaproteobacteria bacterium
TGGTGAGCTGTCCTTCGAGACTCGTGCGCTCAATCACCTGCGCGATGCTCGGAAGCCGGTGTTGCACGCCGCGCATCGTCCTTCGAGTCGGTTCATGGCAGACGATGAAGGCGTCTGGCTGAGCACCGTGCAGGAGACCCAGCGTGACGCCCGAGAAGGATGGATGGAACAGGGAGCCCTGACCCTCGATGACATCCCAATGGTCGGGTTCGTTGGCCGGCGAGATCCACTCGGCGGCGCCCGCGATGAAGTCTGCCACCACGGCATCGATCGCGATGCCGCGTCCCGAAATGAGCACGCCAGTCTGGCCGGTGGCGCGGAACTCGGCGTTGAGGCCTAGCCTGCGCATTTCGCGCTCCATGGCCAGGGCGGTATACTTCTTGCCAACGGAGCAGTCCGTGCCGACTGTGAGCAGGCGCCGGCCGGGGCGCTTCGTGCCTTTGCCGGTTGCGAAGGTGATGTCCGAAAACCGAACGTCATGCAGCTTGCGGCCGTGCCGCGCCGCGGCGGCTGCAACTTCGGGGATGGAGCCGAGGCGTTTGTGCAGCCCGGTGGCAACATCGAGGCCGGCGTCGAGTGCGGCGACGATCTCCCTGATCCAGTGATCGGGCAACACGCCGCCGGCATTGGCGACGCCAACGACCATGGTCTTCGCCCCCTTGGCGGCCGCATCGGCGATGCTGATGTCGGGCAGACCGGTATCCGCCTTGCAGCCTTGCAGTCGCCGCTGACCGACGCACCACTCCGGGCGCCAGTCGACGATTCCTTGCGCCGTCTTGGCAGCCAGCTGGTCGTGAACGTCGCCGAGGAAAAGCAGGTAGGGCTTTGCAATATCCATGTGGCGTCCCGTCACTGCGGCGGAATGCGCCCCGCCGCTTCAGCCAGCATCACATAGACTCGCCCTGCTTCGGAGGCAAGGCAGGCCTCCACCAGCGCATCGCCACGCTTGGAGTTGCTCATCATGTCGAGCAGCCGCTCGAAGAGCCTGACATAGGCATCCACCTTGCCACGGACCAGGCGGTCCGACCCGTGACGTTCGCGGATGGCGCGCTGCAGGCGCTTGCCCCGGCCTTCGAACAGGCGATGCGTATAGACATCGCGCTGGTCCGCTTCGAACTGCCGCTCCAGATCGCGCGGCAGACTTCCATCCACGGCCTCGACCACATCGCGCGCCGCAACGTTCAGCTTGTGGATCAGGCCTTCCATCTCTCGGGTCAGGTTGGGAAGGCTGAGTACCTCATCCTTGGCCCTGGACTTGCCAGCGGACTTGGGCGCAGCCGGAGCGGTCTCAAGTTCGGCCATGACCTTGTCGCGCAACGAGGTCATCGCTTCCAGCGTATCGATCTTGTCCTTGGCTTGTCCGGGGGCGCTCACGGTACCGGACGGGACCGTGGCGCCCTCAGCTTTTCCCGGTGAGGGATCCCTGTAGCTGCGAGACAACGATATGCCTGGTCCGGAGATATCCATTACCCCCGTTTGGCGCTTCACGACATCCGCAAGGGCGCTGAGCGCGGAGATCTGGTCCGCCACGACCTTGCGCATTGCGTCGGCATTGCTGCGGGTCTCCTCCGGCAGGTCGAGGATGGCACGCTTGAGTTCGGCGCAGAACGCGCGCGGCTTGGGAGATCTGGCCGCCGGACGTTGACTCCAGCTTGCGGACCTCCTCTTCCAGGTTGCGATTGGCGATCGCCGCCTGCTCGGCGACGATGCGGCTGATGTCCTTCGCCCGGGCTTCGGAGGCGGCCAGCGACTCCTCTATGAGGTTCATGTAGCTGGTCATCACCGAGTCGATCTCGGTTGCCCGCTTGCTGGCGTCCATGATCAGGCCGTCCAGTGCCGACTTGCGGTTCACCAGCACGCGCTCCATCTCGTCATTGAGCTTGTCGAGCGACTTTTCGACCAGCTGCGTCACGTCGTCGAGGCGCTCCGAAACCCGCGCACCGGTCATTTCCAGCTTTCCGGTCAGGTGCATCGAGATCGTTTCGAGGCGCTCGTCCAGGCCGCTGGCGGCGGCTGACAGCTGATCGGCCAGATAGGTATTGGCCGTTTCGACGTGCTTTGAGAACTTGCGATGCGCATCGTCGAGCTTGACCGACGTGGTGACCGAAGCCTGTTCCAGTTCGCGCGTGGCGCGGTCGATGCGGTCAACCATCAATCCCGAATCCTGTTCGAGCCGTCCGGTGATCTGCAGTGTCGTCTGCCCCAGGCCCTGCGAGAACGCATCGCGGACGCGGCTCAGATCGGTAATGATCTGACTCGAGGCGCTGTCGAGGATCTCGGCAAAACGGGCCCCCGTGCCTTCCAGCTTGCCCGACAACTCGCCCGAAACGCGCTCCAGCAGATGGGTGGCGATCTCGAAGCGCTGGCCCAGTTCGCGCGAGGTGTTGTCGATCTTGGCGAAAATCGTGCTGCCCGCCGAATCGAGCTGGGACGTTACCTCGTTGGAGGTGCGCTCGAGTCGCTGGACCATCAGCGTATTGGCCTCGTTGACCTGGCTGGTCACACGCACTGCCGTTTCCGCGAAGTTGTTGGTCATCGCATTGGCCGTGGTGTCGAGCTGTTCGCTCATCATCTTGGTGTTGGCGGAGAAGAGCGCCGAGAGCTCTGTGGTGGTCTGGCTGAGCTGATCGCTCAGGCCGCGCGTCTTGGCGTTGAACAGGCTTGAAAGCTCGGTCGAGGTCTCGTCGAGCGTCCTGACCAGTTGCTGGGAATTGGTGGAGAAGGTGTCGCCCAGCGTGCTGGCGGTCTGTCCAAGCTGATCGGTCAGCATCTCGCTGCTCGTCGTGAAGAGCGTATTGAGGTCGTGTGTGGCCTGCTGCAGCTGGCCACCGAGGCGATCCGCCGTGGCACCGAGCAGGTCGTCGAGCTGACGCGATGACTGGTCGAGCTGACTGGTCAGAACGTCCGTCGTGCGCGCAACCTGCGTGGTCACGCTCTCGGCCGTCGAACCGATGCGCTCGTTGATGCGCTCGGCTGTCTGTTCAAGTTCCCCGCTGACTTGCAGCGTTACCTGGTCGAGGCGGTGATAGAGCTTGTTGGCGGATTGCTCGATCTGGCCTGTCATGCTGCTGGTGCTGGTATCCAGGCGGCTATAGAGCTGAACGGCTGTTTCCTCGAGCCGCGATGTGATGTCGCCGGCCGAGGTATTGAGCAAGCCGATGAGATCGTCGCGCGCCGTGGCCATGTTGTGGTTGAAGCTGTCCGATACCGTGATGAGGCGCTCGGTCACGAGACCGCCGGACTTCTCGATGTTGGCCGCCAGCGCAATGCCGGACTCTTGCATCTCCCGGTTGACGATCTCGGCTGTTTCCTTGAGGTGGGCTGCGATGGTACCGCTGGTCGTAACCAGCACCTCGTTGAGGGATCCGGCGACGGACTGAAGCTGCCCGGTGACGCCGGCCGAGGTCTGCTCGAGCCGGCTCGAAACCATGATCGAAACGCCGTCGATCTTGTCCGAGACGGAGGTGACGGTGGCGTTCATGTGTCCATAGAGGCGCTCGGCCGCGCCGTCGATGCGCTGCTCGAGCTCTTCCGACGTTCCGCCGATGAGCTGCTGGAAGAGCCGCGTGGTTTCGTCGAGCTTGCCCGTGGCGGCAGCAACCGCTTCGGTCACGTGAAGGCGCAGGGCGTCCGCGCTGCCGCCAACGCGTTCTTCGACCCCGGTTGTCGTCTGCTCCAGCAATGTGTGGAAGAGGTTGGAGACTTCCTCGATGCGGTTTGAGGCTGAAGCCACCGCGGCATTCATCACGCTATTCAGGGAATCGCCCGATCCGCTGATGCGATCCTCCAGGCTGTCGGTGGTCTGGCTGATGAGCGTGCGGAAATCGCGCGCCGTGCTGTCCAGCTTCTCGATCGCGGCAGACAAGGTACCGTCGATGTTGCCGACGAGGTCGCTCGACGTGCTGCCCAACCTGTTGGCCAGCATTTCGGCAGCGTCGCTGATCGCCATCTGCAGTCGGGCGGCTGAATCGGTAATGCGCGCGGCGCTGTCGCTGTTCTGCTGCTCGAGCGCGGTGAGCACCTCGGAAGCCGTGTCGCCGATGCGCAAGGTGGCGCCTGCGGTGCGTTCCTCGATCGAACTCAGAACGCGGTTCGCCGTATCCTCCACGCGGTGCGTGACGAGCCCAGCCTGTTCGTCCAGGCGGCTGAAGACCGCGCCAGCCTGATCGTCGAGACGGGTGATGATGCCTTCGGCACGCATGCTGATCTCGCCGAACAGCTTGCCGGTGGTCTCCTCGACCCGTCCGGAAAGCCCCGTGCTCATCGAGCCGAGTTCGGTGAGAAGCGTATTGGCGGTCTGGTCGAGGCCTGCGATCATCTGGGAACCGGCGGCGTTGATCCGGCCCGCCACCTGATCGGTCGCCTGGTTGATGGCGTCGGACAGGCTTTCGGCGGAATTGTCGAGATAGCCGACCAGTTCGGCACGGGCCTGCGCCACGCGGTCGAGATAATCGCCGGCCACGGCCTGCAGGCCCTGGGTCACCAGCGTCCGGCTCTGCTCGATCTGCTGCGTGGTGTCGATGCCGGCGCGCTCGACGGTGGCGGCGACTTCTCCCGTCGCCGTCTTGATGTGGTAGGTGAGGTTGTTTGCGGTGTTCTGCACCACTTCGGCCAGATCGGCGACCGTCTGCTTCATCTGGTCGGCCGAGCCGACGGAGACCCGCTCGATGGTACGCGTGATGTCTGAATTGATGTCGGTCAGCTGTTCAATGCTCTGGCGGATGAGCTGCGCCATGCTGGCTTCCATGCCCGTCACGGTATGACCGAATTCGCTGGTCTCGGCATTGAGCGTGTTTGCGGCATGGGACAGCTGCTCGACCTGCGAGGCCAACTGGCGCGAGAAATCGCGCAGCTCGCTGATCATCAGACCGGACATGCGCTCCATCTGCGTCGTCTGGGCACTGATTTCGTCTCCCGCCTCATGGGCCCTTCCGGCGACGTCGTCGATCACCCGGGCCAGTCCGCTGGCGGTGTCGCGCAGGCCGGTTTCGAGACGCGCCAGCGTGTCGTGGGCATTTGCAACAACGTGGTCGAGGTTCTTGGTGTTGGTCTCGAGCCGCGCCAGCAGCGGATTGGCATCACCATTGATGACAAGCCCTGCCTGGTGAAGGGCGGCGCGCTGGTTTTCGATTCCGGTTACCAGGCTGCGAATGCGTTCCTCGTTGCCGCCGAAGGCCCTTTCGATGGCCGCGATTTCCTTGTGGACGATTTCCTCCAGCACGGAGGCACGCTGCACCGCGTGCTCGACCCCGCCGACCAGCAGGTCGACTTCCGAGCGCACCGCCTGTGCAATGGTGGTAAGGCCTTCGGTGGCAATGTCCTGCGGCCGGATGAGCCGCATGGCGGATTGCATCAGGACCTCGGAAACCTGGCGCAGCTGCGAGGCGCGCCACAGGAAGTAAGCCAGAACCCAGATGAGACCGATGGGCAGCACCAGCAGGGCGAGCGCCGTCATCGTATCGGCCATGCCTTCCGGCGCGGCCGCACCCTGGCTGCCGAACAGCGTGCTGGAGAAAATGAAGAACCAACCGGCGACCCAGGCCAGCGACAGGGCAAAGGCGCCATAGTAGGGGGCGAAGGACGGCTGCCGACGCAGGCGCGCCAGCATCATCGAGGTGCCGGGATCATTCTCGTTGGCAGGCCGTCCACGGACCGGTGCGGGGTCGAGGCTGCCCCGGGGCGGTTCACGCCTCTGGATTTCGGCCTCGGCGGCGCGCTTGTCTTGACGCCGGGTCTCGGTCGTATTGCTTGCCATGTGTATTTTCCCGCATCCACTCACAACGTCCCGCGGCGTTTTTCCCGCCGCTTTGCGGTCATTCCATGACGGCTGCCGGAACGGACCCAACTGGGCCGGGACCGGCAATGGCCTCCGTCGCGGAGTTTCCGCAGTCGTTCACAATAGCTTAACCAATGCCCAGCTTGAACCTTTTGGCCGCCGGTTTGGCCGAATTATTTAAAATTTGGTTAAGATCATGCAGACAATTGAAAAGATTCGACAAACGGGTGGTTCACGGATTGCCGTTAAGGATTGGCACTACAGCTGGTTGCAAGCCGGCTGCAGCATGGGGAGACTTCAACGGCAAATGGCAGGGCGATCCGGGCACAATCTTCCTCTGCAGGCCGAAGGGCAGGCGGAGGTCTTTGATCGCGGACTTCTGGCCCGCTACACGCTGGATTCGCAGGAGCTCGAACGCGAGATCGTGGACCTCTTCCTGCTGCAGCTGCCCGAGACCGTGGCAATGATGACGCAGGAGGCCGACGCGGGCCAATGGCGCTTCGCGGCGCATGCGCTCAAGGGTTCTGCGTCAGCGGTTGGCGCTCTCCGGCTGGTGGCGCTGGCCCGTGATCTCGAGACCGCGGCCCCCGATCCGGTGTCCCGCAACCTGGTACTGGCTGATCTGCACCTGGCCATCACGCAGTTCCGCGCGGCCGTGGCTAGGGCCTATTCACCGCGCTGACAGTTGTGTTTCGCGTCGTGATCCCCTAGAAGGCCGTTCGACAAAACGAACGCCTCAACGGATCCCGCAGCATGGCAAAGATCACCTTCATCCAACACAACGGTGCCGAGCAGACCTGCGACGGTTCGCCCGGCATGTCGGTCATGGAGACCGCAATCAAGAACATGGTTCCCGGCATCGATGCCGACTGCGGAGGCGCATGTGCCTGCGCTACCTGTCATGTCTATGTCGAGCCTGAGTGGGTGGATAAGGCGGGCCCGCGCAATCCGATGGAAGAAGACATGCTGGATTTTGCCTTCGACGTACAGGATTCCAGCCGCCTGTCGTGCCAGATCAAGGTCACCGATGCGCTCGACGGCCTCCGCGTGCGCGTTCCAGCAAAGCAGTTCTGAGGTTTGTCATGTCCGATGTGATCACGACCGACGCCGTCATCATTGGCGCTGGCCCCTGCGGCCTCTTCGCCGTCTTCGAGTTGGGGCTCGTCGACGTGAAGTGCCATGTCGTCGACATTCTCGACCGCCCTGGCGGCCAGTGTGCAGAGCTTTATCCGGAAAAGCCGATCTATGACATTCCGGCGCTCCCAATCGTCACCGGCGCCGAGCTGACCTCGCGCCTGCTAGAGCAGATCAAGCCGTTTGGCGCCGAGTTCCACTACAACCAGATGGTGACCGAACTCATCAAGCATGGCGACAACGACTTCGAGCTGAAGACCGATGGCGGGCTGGTGTTCCGCTCCAAGGTCGTCGTGATCGCGGCCGGCGGCGGGTCGTTCCAGCCGAAGAAGCCGCCCATCCCCGGCATCGATTCCTACGAAGGAACGTCGGTCTTCTATTCCGTGAAGAAGATGGAAGCCTTCCGCGGCAGGGATGTGCTGATCGTCGGCGGCGGCGATTCGGCGCTCGACTGGACGATCAATCTTCAGCCCATCGCAAAGTCCATGACGCTGCTTCATCGGCGTGACGACTTTCGCGCCGCACCCGACAGCGTGAAGAAGATGCGCGAGCTGGTGGCCGAGGGGAAGATGCAGTTCAGGCTTGGCCAGGTGACCGGGCTCAAGGGCGAGGCCGGTGTTCTATCGGCAGCCACGGTAAAGGGAAATGACGGCGCGACCTTCGATATCGCCACAAACACCATGCTGCCCTTCTTCGGGCTTACGATGAAGCTTGGTCCTGTTGCCGAATGGGGACTCAATCTGCATGAGAACCTGGTGCCGGTGGATACCGCGAAATTCGAGACCTCCACCCCCGGCGTCTTTGCCATCGGCGACATCAACACCTATCCCGGCAAGCTGAAGCTCATTCTCTCCGGTTTCCACGAGGCCGCGCTGATGGCGCAGCAGGCCTTCAAGTACAAGAACCCGGGCGAAAGGTTGCTGTTCCAGTATACGACGTCGAGCTCTAGCCTGCAGAAGAAGCTGGGCGTCAACTGAGACCGGGATGAGGGGATTGCTGGCGCCTCCCTTCGAAGGCGAGCTGTTCAAGAGCTTGCTGGCCCTGAACAACGCGCATGCCGAGGAATTGTCCTACAAGACCGCAGGCGATTTGCTCGCCCTGTTCCAATCGGCATCTCATGTCCGCGCCGAAGCGGGAGGGCTCGCGTTGTTTGTCGCCTTCGACGACGGTTGCACCTACGACAATCCGAACTTCGCCTGGTTCCGGTCGCGATATCCGCGCTTCTACTACATCGACCGAGTGGTCGTGGATGCAGCGGCGCGGGGCAGGGGCCTCGCGCGTCAGCTCTATGGCGACCTCGAACGGCGCGCGCGAGCAGAGGGCCGGGAGAGACTGGTCTGCGAGATCAATGCGAGTCCTGCCAATCCGCAGTCCGACTCCTTTCATCACGCGCTTGGTTTCCTTCCCGTCGGCGAACAAAGTCTTGCCGATCGCGGCAAGACCGTGCGCTATTGGGCGAAGGACTTCAGCTCTGGGTCTGCTGGCGCCTGAGTCGCTTGCGGGCGGCTTCAACCTGTTCCCGGCGGTTGGGCCGTCCAAGCAGCTTCCGGAAACCGTCGCGCCGTTCATGCACCGAGGCGATCACCAGCCCCATGGGCACGCCCGTTTCAACCAGAAGGGCCTCGCCGAGCTGCAGGCTGGACTCGATGGTCTCGGGCACGGCCTCCGTCACGCCGGTTGCGTATAGTCTCATGGCGTGGCGCTCATCGCGCGCGCGGGCAATGATCTTGAGGTCGGAACGGAGGGACCGGGCGACGCGGGCCACATCGTCAACGCGCGATGGATTGTCCATCGTTATGGCGAGCGCCCCGGCCTCTTCCAGACCGCAGCGCTTGAGGAACTCGGCGTTGGCCGCATCCCCGTAATAGACGGGGTAACCTGCCTTGCGCTCGCGCGCCACGAGGTCTGCATCCACATCGACGGCGAGATAGGGAATGTTGTGTTCCGTCAGCATTGATCCGACCAGGTGGCCGACGCGGCCGAATCCGGCGAGGATCACCCTCTGGGGCACGGCATCAGGAAGTTCCACGCTGGCCAGCTGCTCGGCGATTGCGCGGTCTTTGGCGCGGGTCCTGATACCGGTGCCGATGCGGGCGAGAAAGGGAATGAGAATCATGGTGAGCGTCACGATCAGCAGCGAGTCGGCATTCACGCGGGGATCGATGATACCCATGGCCGTCGCGCTGCCGAGGATGACGAAGGCAAATTCGCCGCAAGGCCCCAGCAGCAGTGCAGTCTCGCCGGCAGCCATGTTGCTGACTCTGAACAACCTCGCGAGGCCGAAAATGATGAGGCCCTTGAGCAGGATGAGCGCAGCTGCCGCGGCGACGATGCGCAGCGGATTTTCGAACAATCCTTCAAGATCGATGTTGAGGCCCACCAGCAGGAAGAAGGCGCCGAGCAGGAGGCCCTTGAAGGGTTCGATGATCGCTTCGACGGCACGGCGGAACTCCGTCTCGGCCAACAGCAATCCGGCAATGAAGGCGCCAAGCGACATCGACAGGCCGGCCAAGGTTGCGGCCGCGCCGGCGCCGACAGCAATCAGCAGCGTCGCCGCCATGAAGAGATCGGAACTCTGTGCTCCCGCCACGAATCGCAGCAGGGGACGCAAGGCGTAGCGGCCAACGATCACGATGACGGCAATCGCAACACCGGCCTGGGCCAGGGCCGTGAGAATGCTGACCAGCACCGATCCATCGGACTTGCGCCCGAGAATGGTGACCAGCAGGAGCAGCGGGATGACGGCCAGGTCCTGGAACAGCAGGATGGCGAAACTCGTGCGGCCCGTCTGCGACCCGAGGCGCTTGGCATCTGAAAGCAGCTGCACGACAATGGCCGTCGACGACAGCGAAAGGGCTGCACCGGCGACGAGGGCCGTGGCACTGTCGAAGCCGATGGCAAAGAGGATCGCGGCAATCGCAGCCAAGGTTACAAGAACCTGCAATCCACCCAGCCCGAAGACCATGCGGCGCATGGTGTTCAACCGCTCGAAGGACAGTTCGAGCCCGATGAGAAAGAGGAGGAAGACCACGCCCAGTTCTCCCATCTGGGCGATGCTCTCCCGGTGATGGATAACCAGGGCCTCGAGCGGCGAGAAGATCCGGGCAAGCTGGCCCAGCACGTCGGCGCTCAAGAGTATGCCGACCATCAGGTAGGCCAGCACGGCATTGATGCCGATTCGCAGGAACAGGGGCACCACCAGCCCGGAAACCCCCAGGATGATGAGGAACTCCTTGTAATGCGAGATGGATCCGGCTTCCATAGAGGCACTCCCGGCAGGCATCATGTGGGATAGTCAGGGAATTGCAAGGATGTATGTGGAGCATTTGACAGCATGACCGGGGTCGCCAGACGCGGCCGCGATATGGGCCTCCCCTTTCCGGGACGGCCCGGCCCTTTCAATGCGATCACCGATGTACCGGGAGTCGAGGTCGGAACCGTCACCCTGATCTCGGGCGAAGGACCCTTGGTGGTGGGCAAGGGGCCGGTTCGCACCGGAGTTACCGCCATCCTTCCGCGCGGCAAGGACAAGGCGCAGATTCCCTGTTCCGCCGGGTACTATGCCCTGAACGGCAATGGCGAAATGACCGGTGTGGTCTGGATCGAGGAGAGCGGTGAACTGCAGACACCCATCACCATTACCAACACGCATTCCTGCGGCGTCACCCGCGATGCAACCATCAGGTGGCTGGTGTCGCGGGGCGTGGGCACCGGGCAGGATTGGGGACTGCCTGTCGCGGCCGAGACCTATGACGGCGACCTCAACGACATCAAC
>JAPLOT010000314.1 GCA_026400595.1 Alphaproteobacteria bacterium
CTCGATGCCCTGACCGGCGACAGGCCGCTGGAGCTTCCCTGGGCCGCGTTCCATCGTCAGGCGTGAGGGAGAGGTCCCGATGTCCGGCAAGCCAGGTGGCATGACAGAGGCGGCGGGGCGCAAGCTGGATCCGGATCCGTCCGAAGCGGTCGCCACCGGACTTGCCGAGGCCATGGTGATCGATCCCGAGGAGCAGCTGGCCACCCGCGCAGCCTGGCTCTATTTCGTCGCTGGGCTGACCCAGATCGAGATCGGCCGCAAGCTTGGCGTGAACCGCATCCGGGTGAACAGGCTTCTGGCTCAGGCGCGGCGGCGCGGACTGGTACAGATTCGCATCTCGGGACGGCTCGCCAACTGCGTGGAGCTGGAGGAGCGGCTCAAGGACCGCTTCAAGCTGGAAGAGGCCATCGTCGTACCCACGCCGCCGGGCCAGGCGCTGGTGCCGCATGTGATCGCGACCGCGGCAGGCCAGGCGCTGGCCAGCCGGCTGAAGGACGGCATGTCGGTTGGCGTCGGCTGGGGCCGCACGCTGCGCCTATCGCTGCGCACCGTGCCGCGCATGTCGATGCCCAACCTCTCGGTAGTCTCGCTGCTGGGCGGCCTGACGCGCAGTTCGGCGATGAACCCGCACGAGACCGCCTCGCATCTCGCCGATCTTCTCGATGCGCAATGCTATCTCATAGCCGCACCGGCCTTGACCGATTCGGCCGCTACGCGCGACGGGCTGATGGGCCAGGCCATGCTGAAGGAGGTCTTCGACAAGGGCGCAAAGGTGGATGTGGCTTTTCTGTCGGTGGGCGAGCTCACCGCCTCCAACACCATGCTCAGTGTCGGACTGATCAGCGCGGACGATGTGCGCAGCCTCGAGAAGGCCGGCGCGGTCGGCAATATCTGCGTCTACTGGATCGACGATCTCGGACGCATCGTCGATCATCCGCTGAATGCGCGGGTCATGGCCATAAGGCCGGAACGCCTGAAGTCGATCCCCTGCGTGATCCTCGCCTCCGGTGGTCTGAACAAGATCCCGTCGATCCACGGCGCGCTGCATGCCGGCATGGTGGACGTGGTGGTCACCGACGAGGAGACGGCGGCGGGCGTCCTGGCCTTGGCGGAGCGCAAACGATGACCGACATCGTCCTCGGTATCGACATCGGTACGTCGGGTGTCCGCATCGCGGCGACCGACTCCGACAACCGGCTCGTCGCGCTCTCCACCGTACCCATTACGGCACCGTTGCAGAATGGTGGCCGCATCCTGCAGGACCCGGCCATCTGGCGGGAGGCGGTGGATGGCGCGCTCAAGGGTCTCGACATCAAAAGCCATGCGGTCGGCGCCATCGCTGTGGACGGGACCTCGGGTACCATCCTGATGGTGAACGCAGATGGTACGCCTGCAGGCCTCGCCTCCATGTACAATGATGTGGCCGAAGCCGCCGACCTCGCGATCGTTGCGGGTGTCGCGCCAGCGGAGACCGCCGCCCTGGGCAGCACCTCGCCCCTGGCGCGGGCCTTGCCGGTGCGGGGCGACGGGCTCCGCCTGCTGCATCAGGCGGACTGGATTGCCGGACAGCTCTCCGGCCGGTTCGACGTGACGGACGAGAACAATGCACTGAAGACCGGATACGATCCGATGTCGCGGCGCTGGCCCGACTGGATCTCCGGGACAGGACTCGATGTGAAGGGTCTTCCCTCGGTCGTGCCTGCAGGGACGCGCACCGGAACGATCTCCGCCGCAATGGCGGAACGCTACGGGTTGCCGACCGATGTGGCGATCGTCGCGGGCACCACCGACGGCTGCGCGGCGTTCCTCGCCAGCGGTGCATCCTCGCCGGGCGATGGCGTCACCTCTCTCGGCACCACCCTGACGCTCAAGCTGCTCTCGGCGACGCCCGTCTTTGCGCCGCAGTTCGGCATCTACAGCCACCGGATCGGCGACCAGTGGCTGGCGGGCGGGGCCTCGAACACAGGTGGCGCAGCGATCGCCAAGTATTTCTCGCGCGAGGAGATCGCCCGGCTGACGCCGCTGCTTGATCCCGATCATCCGACCGGGCTGGACTTCTATCCTCTCGCGTCGCCGGGCGAGCGCTTTCCGGTGAATGACCCGGCTTTCGCACCGCGGCTAGCACCGCGGCCGGCGGACGACCGGCTCTTCTTCCAGGCCATTCTCGAGGGCATCGCTGCCATCGAGGCCAAAGCCTATGGCAAGCTGGCGGAGCTCGGTGCCTCCCGCCTGGCCTCGATCCGCACCGTAGGTGGGGGTGCGGCCAATGCGGCCTGGTCGAAAATGCGGCTCAAGGCGCTCGGTGTTCCCGCGCGCGAAAGCCTGAGTGAGCATGCCGCTGTCGGGACCGCCAGACTGGCATGGCGCGGGATCGGCCATGCGAATTGACGGGCTCTCAACCATCGCCACGCAGTTCGGCGGCATGCTGATCGACCAGTTCGGCGTCATTCACGATGGGCAGAGACTCTATCCTGGAACGCTCCGTGTCCTGACGGAATTGAAGGCGCTGGGCATGCCGGTGGCGGTCATGACGAACTCCGGAAAGCGTGCAGCGGCGAACGTCGAACGGCTCACGCGCATGGGCGTGCCGCGTGACTGCTTCGTGGATGCCGTCAGCTCCGGCGAAGTGGCCTATGGCACCTTGACGGTGAAGCGCGCCCTGCTGATCGGAAAGGATGGCGAGGACTACGGATTCGACGGCATCGAGTTCGTATCCGATCCGGGCCAGGCCGATGTGATTCTCATTCTCGGCTCCAATGCGCCGAGGACAAGCCTTGCCGACTACCGCAGCCTGCTGTCGGGACTGACACTGCCGGCCATCTGCTGCAACCCCGACAAGTGGATGCTCACGCCGGGCGGACTCGCGCCCGCCCCCGGGGCCATCGCGTCGCTCTACGAGGAGCTGGGTGGAAATGTCACGTGGATCGGCAAGCCCTATCCGGCCATCTATCGGCATGCGGCACGGCTGATCGGTTCGCCGGAACGCATACTCTGTATCGGCGACAGTGCCGAACATGATGTGGCCGGCGGCCGCCATGCCGGGTTCCAGACGCTTCTTGTGATGACGGGCGTTTCGGCAGGCCTGACGCCGTCGCAGATCCATCCCATGCCCGATTTCCTGATGGATGACTTCAGATGGTAGAACTGGACAGCCTGCGGAGACTCTCGGCCCGCGCCGGATCGGATCCCCTGCTGGTGCAAGCCGCGGGCGGCAACACGTCGCTCAAGTCCGACGGCGTGATGTGGATCAAGGCGTCGGGGACCTGGCTGAAGGACGCGCTGACGCGCGACATCTTCGTGGCCGTGGATCACGCGGCGCTCATGCAGGCCCTGGCGCGGAACGATCCCGGCTGCGAGACCTGCCCGGATTTCGTCCGCACCGATCTCAATGCCTCGGGACTGCGGCCGTCGATCGAGACCACGGTCCACGCGCTGATGCCGCAGCGCGTGGTGGTCCATGTGCATTGTGTGAACACCATTGCCTGGGCCGTCCGCAGCGATGCGGCGGAACGGCTGTCCGAGCGGCTCGCCGGATTCACCTGGGCAGCGTCTCCCGCTGATCGCGATGCACTCGCCAAGCTTTGCGCCGGAACGCCCTATCGCCCGGCTGCCGACGATTCAACCCATGCACTGGCGACCGATGCGCTGGCGCTGCGCCGCGGCCGGGACAAGGTCTTCTATCCCGATCACGTCGTCTTTCTCGGCGTGGGGGTTGCGACATCGCTTGCAAGCGGGGCGCCGCTGGTGGCGCTGCCGGGCGTGGGCGTGGTGATCCGTGACGATGCCAAGCCTGCCATCGAACCCATGGGCCGCTGCCTCGCCGATGTCATGCGGCGGGTCAAGGAGGAGGATCCGCTGGTCGCGCTGACGGCGTCGGACATCGACCGGCTGGTGAACTGGGACGCGGAGAAGTATCGGCAGACGCTGAAGCCCTAGGCCTTCAGCAGCCAGGCGTGTTCGGGCGCGTTGTGGAACTTCCAGGTCCGCTTCGGACCCGCCATGACGTTCAGGTAATAAAGATCATAGCCATGGGTCGTGGCGCAGGGGTGATAGCCTCTGGGCACCAGCACCACGTCGCCATCCTCCACCGTCACGGCCTCGTCGAGGCTGCGGTCATCTGTATAGACGCGCTGGAAGGCGAAGCCCTGGGGCGGGTTGATGCGGTGATAATAGGTTTCCTCCAGCAGCGATTCGTGTGGGAGATTGTCCTGGTCATGCTTGTGCGGCGGATAGGACGAGGTGCAGCCGCCCGGCGTGATGACCTCGACCACCAGCAGGCTTTCGGCCGGATCCCACTCCGGAATGATGTTGGTGACATGGCGGGTATTGGTGCCCTTCCCGCGAGTCTCCTGGTGCAGTCCGTCTGGGCCGATGACGCGGGACGGGATCCTGCCCTGTCCGGGGGCGGTGCAGACCGCCAGCGTCACGTCGGTCTCGGCCATGACGCTCCAGGAGTCGCCCCCGGAGATATAGACCGACCAGGGCTTGCCTTCGAAGGGCGACATGCGCGCTCCCAGCACGCCGAAATCCTCGCGTGCGGATGAGACGTGGCCGCGCCCCGAGATGAAGACGAGGCAGGTCTCGCGTCCGGCCTCGCCGCCCACCGCCCGCATGCCGGGTTTCAGCTTCCACAGGTCGAAGCCCACATAGGTCCAGCCGGCAGACTCGGGCGAGACGCGGACGATATGGCCTTCGCTGTTCTGCGGATGAATCCTGAGGTTCGACATGATGGGTTCCTTCGCCGGATCAGACGGTACGCCGGTGCTGCACGCCATTCCAGGTTTCTACCAGACTTGCGAAGCGTTGCGCCATGTCCGCGACGGCCTGCTCGTCCGTGATTCGCCCGGCCAGCCAGCCGTCGGCGGCCGTGTTGAAGATGGTGCGGCCCACCGCGAAGCCCTTGACCAACGGCTCTCCCGCCGCCGTGTCGAAGCCCCTGGCCAGTTCGGCTTCCGGCGCCTCGAGCCCAAGAAGCACGATGCCCCGGCACCATGGATCGTGCCGGCGGATGACGTCGCCGATGTTCCGCCAGGCCGTCGCCGTCGCCTGCGGCTCGAGCTTCCACCAGTCGGGCTTGATGCCCAGGGCATAGTGATCGGCCAGGGCGCGGGCGATCGTGCCGTCGTCCACTGCGCCATGCTTGCCGGCGATGATCTCCACCATCAGTTCGCGGCCCACCTTGCGGGCGGCTTCGTAAAGCGTGCGGATCTTCTGCGTCTGTTCGGCGCGGAGTCCGGCGGGGTCGTCGGGGTGATAGAAGGACAGGCATTTCACCGTGTGGGTGACCGGCCATTCGACGAGGCGCGCGCCCACATCCTGGCTGAATTCGAAGCGCAATGGCCGCGAGCCGGGCTCCTCCAGGGGTCGGCCCACCCAGAGACCGAGCCTTGCCGCATCGAACATGGCCTCGCGGCCATAGATGTCGTCAAGCAAGGTGCCGAAGCCTGGCCGACCGTCCGCAACCGTCGCGATGGCCTGCATGGCGAGGCGCTTGAAGACGTTGATGCGCGCAGGCGGCGCGCCAAGACGGCTTGCCATGTCGATGAGCTGCTTGCGGTGGTCGATGGCCAGTGCCATCAGCGTGCCCGGCTGCGGCCGTCGCGTCGTTGCCCAGTGGACATGGTTGATCGCCTCGTCCCTGCGCAGGGCTCTGTACGGGCTGCCGTGGGCGAGGAAGTACTGCAGTTCCTCCCATGTCGGGATCTCGGGCGAACAAAGCAGGCGCGACACCGCGAAGGCGCCGCAGGCATTGGCCCAGGTGGCGGAGGTGGCGTGGTTCTCGCCGCGCAGCCAGCCGCGCAGGAACCCCGACATGAAGCTGTCGCCGGCGCCCAGCACATTGTAGACCTCGATCGGAAAGCCCTGGCCGACGATGCCCTTGTCGAGCGCATCGGGGATCGCATCGGGATAGACGACGCATCCCATGGGTCCGCGCTTCAGCACGATCACCGCTTTCGACAGTGCACGGATGATCTTCAGCGCTTCGAGCGTGTCCTCGCTGCCTGCGGCGATGTGGACTTCCTCTTCGGTGCCCACGATCAGGTCGCAGTCGGGAAGGATGGTCTTGAGATGGGCCGACACCCGGTCGGACCTGATGTAACGCTCCTCGCCCGCACTCAGCCCAGCAAGCCCCCACAGATTGGGCCGGTAGTCGATGTCGAGGATGACCTTGCCGCCATGCTTCCTGGCGAGGCGCATGGCCTTGCGCTGGGCGGCATCGCTATGCGGCTTGGAGAAATGCGTGCCGGTCACCAGCACCGAAGCCGAAGAGGCGATCAGGGCCTCGTCGACATCGGAGTCGTCGAGGGCGGAATCGGCGCAATTGTCGCGGTAGAAGATGAGCGGAAAGGTCCTGTCGTTCTCGACCGAGAGAAGGACCAGGGCGGTGAGGCGCGCCGGATCGGTCGCAATGCCGTCGAGGGCCACGCCCTCGCGCGCCATCTGCTCCTTGACGAAGCGGCCCATCTGCTCGTCGCCCACGCGGGTGATGATCGCGGACTTCAGCCCCAGCCGTGCGGTGCCGATGGCGATGTTTGCGGGACAGCCCCCCACCGACTTGGCGAAGGAGGCGATGTCTTCCAGTCGCGAGCCGATCTGCTGGCCGTAAAGATCCACCGAGCAGCGCCCGATGGTGACGACTTCCAGTTTCGGTGCGGTCTCTTGCGCGGACGACATTTCCGCCTCCTGGTTCAGGGCTCACGTTTGTGAAACAAAAATTCCAATCAAAAGTCAATACGGAATTCTTATTCTATTTCATTTTCGAAGTCTACTTCGGTTCCTTGCCGCGCCGCTCGGCAACAGCAACGGTCAGAGTCATTGCCAGCACCAGCGCGGCCGACATGGAGCGGAAGCCCTCGAAATTGGCCTCGACCACTTCGATCCAGAGATCGGCGATCTGGGCGAGGGGCGAGAAGGGGCTGTCGGTGATCGAGACCAGAGGCACCTGCCGCGCCGCGACGGACTGCGCCAGCGCAACGGTCTCGCTGGCGTAGGGCGTGAAACTGACCGCCAATACCGTATCCCTTGGCGTGGCGAAGGACATCTGCTCGGCCGCCATGCCGCCGACCGCATCGATCAGGATGGCCCGCACGCCCAGCTTGCCGAAAGCATAAGCCATGTAGGATGC
>JAPLOT010000022.1 GCA_026400595.1 Alphaproteobacteria bacterium
GCGCAGCAGGAGTGTTTTCCCGGCTGCCGGAAAGCCGGCCAAAACCAATGCAAGTCTGGACATTCCGGTTCCTGTTCGGTAAGCGCTTGGCATATCATCGTTTCCGCTTTCAGCTGTCAACTTGGCGGTAATGCGCTGGCGTCTGGCAGCGAAGTCTTGCCAAGAGTCGTGGGCCCTGCGATCCTTGTTCGTGAACAGATTGCCGGTGAACGTGAATGTTAGTGAAACGATACGCCCTTTTCCTGTTGCTTGCCGTTTCGGCGGGGGTTGCCCCGACGGGTACGCTTGGAGCGGCTGATCTCGACAAGGAGAAGCCCATGTCCTGCTCCCATCAATGGGCCCGGGCGCTTAAGCGCTGCTGGCAAGACCGTATTGATCGGACCTATTGCGAGACCAAGGCCAATGTCCGGCGGGAAAACTGCCTGGTCACCGGTACCTGGGACACGAAACTGCAGCCCTGACCGTCCCGCCACGTGCCGGCGTCACAGGGCTTGGCGAATCATCTCGGCATGCCGGGCAAGTACCGCGTGATCGGCCATCTTCCCGCTGTGCGGACGCAGCCCCTGGCCCGCGTGCATCGGAAGGACGTGAAAGTGGAGATGGAAGACCGTCTGGCCGCCAGCCGGTTCGTTGTATTGCCGGATCTGGAACCCGTCGGCTGCAAAAGCCTTCGACGCCGCTGCGGCGACCTTCTGAACCACGGTGATGGCCCTGGCGAGGACGGCGGGGTCTGCATCCAGCAATCCCCGCGAGGGTGCCTTGGGAATGACCAGGACATGTCCATCAACCTGGGGCATCACGTCCATGAATGCGAGCGTGTCTGCATCTTCGTAGACCTTGTGGCTGGGAATCTCGCCGCGCAGGATTTTGGCGAAGATGTTCTGGGGATCGTAGGACATGGCACCGGCTCCGGATCAGAAGTCTTTCTCCTGCCGGAATGGCGAGTGGGCTGCAAGGGCCTCGCGTTCCTGGTCAACCCCGGCACGCTCTGCATCCAGATAGTCCGCCACCGCCCGTGACAGGCCGGGATGCGCCAGATAGTGGAGGCTGTAGGTGGTCTGGGGAAGATAGCCACGGGCCAGCTTGTGCGGTCCCTGTGCGCCCGCCTCGACCCGGGCAAGCTTGCGCGCGATGGCGAACTCGATGGCCTGATAATAGCAGGTTTCGAAGTGCAGGTTGTCGTGATGCTCGCGCGCGCCCCAGTTCCGCCCGTACAGGGCATCCGAGCCGATAAAGTTCAGGGCGCCCGCGATCAATCGGCCGGCACGGCTTGCCATGACCAACAGGATGTGGTCGGCCATGGTTTCACCGATCAGGCTGAAGAAGCGCCGGTTGAGATAGGGCGTGCCCCACTTCCGGCCACCGGTATCCATGTAGAAGTCATAGAAGGCGTCCCAGTGCGCTTCACGGATATCGGATCCTGTCAGGCACGCAAGGCGGATGCCGGCGGCCGCCACCGCAGCGCGCTCCTTGCGGATGTTCTTGCGCTTCTGCGAGGACAGGCTCTTGAGGAAATCGTCGAAACAGCCAAAGCCGGCGTTGTGCCAGTGAAACTGGATGTCGGTGCGTTGCAGCCACCGGCTGCCGCCAAGCGCATGCCAGTCTTCCTCGGGCAGGAACGTGACATGCACGGATGACGCTTCCTCCTGGCTGCAGAGTGCGATCAGCCCCTGCGCAAGTGCGGCGCGGGCTTCAGGGGTCGCCGCAAGAAACCGGCGCCCGGTGACGGGCGTAAAGGGCACCGCGCACTGCAGCTTGGGATAGTAGCGGCCACCAGCACGCGAAAACGCGTCCGCCCAGCCGTGGTCAAAAACATATTCGCCATAGGAGTGGCG
>JAPLOT010000298.1 GCA_026400595.1 Alphaproteobacteria bacterium
TCCGACGGCATCGTGCTGGGCCCCCGCCTGCTGCTGAGCGAAGAGGCGCTGCGCGCCACCGGCATCGTGCAGCCCGGCAGCCTGATCACCTGGCGCTACCGCGTGAAGCTGGCCGATCCCAGCCTCGCGGCCGCCAACGCGGTGATCGAGGAGTCGAAGGAGACATTTCCGGATGCCGGGTGGCGGGTGCGCAACCGCAATCAGGCGGCCTCTGGCGCCGACCGCTTCATCGAGCGGCTGGGTTACTTCATGACGCTGGTCGGCCTCGCGTCGCTGATCGTCGGCGGGGCAGGTATTGCAAATGCGGTGGCGGCCTTCGTCAACCGCCGCAGCAATTCCATTGCCACGCTGAAATGCCTCGGCGCATCGTCGCGCACCGTCTTCGGCATCTACCTGACCGAGATCACGCTGGTGGCGCTGATCGCCATCGCCATCGGCCTGATCGCAGGGGCGGTGGCGCCCATGCTTGCCTATGGCCTGCTGAGCGCCATCATCCCGCTGCCCATTGCGGCGCGCATCGAATGGCTGCCGCTGGCGATCGCCGGCGCGCTTGGCCTGCTGGTGACCTATGCCTTCGCCATCTGGCCTCTGGCGCATACGCGCCGCGTGCCGGCCTCGGCCCTGTTCCGGCACCGCATCCTGGCCATCCATGGCTGGCCCAATCTCGCCGAACTTCTGGCCATCGCCGCTGCCCTCGCAGGCATCGGCCTCATCGTGTTCTTCAGTTTCGAGGAGCGGCGCATCACCGCCTATTTCCTCGGCGGTCTGGTGGCCAGCTTCGTGCTGCTGCTGGGCCTCGCCCGGCTCATCATCATCGCGGCGCAGCGCATGCCGCGCTCCGGGTCGGCGATCTGGCGCTATGCCATCAGCAATATCTATCGGCCCGGTTCGGCCGCGGCCTCGGTGATCCTCGCGCTCGGCCTTGGGCTCACCCTCTTCGTGACGCTGGCACTCACCGACCGCAGCATCAGCCAGGAGCTGCAGTCCGGCCTGCCCGAGAAGGCGCCGGCCTTCTTCTTCCTCGACGTGCGCAACGCCGAGCTGGAAGACTTCAAGGCCGCGATCGCGAAGGAAGCCGGCGTCACCGGCGTCAGCAATGCCCCCATGCTGCGCGGCCGCATGGTCAGCGTGAAGGGCGTGCCGGCCGAGAAGGTGGAGGCCTCGCCCGATTCCGCCTGGGCGCTGCGCGGCGACCGCGGGCTCACCTATTCAGAAGCGCTGCCGAAGGGCTCCGCCCTCACCGAAGGCACATGGTGGCCGGCCGACTACAACGGCCCGCCGCTGGTCTCGCTCAACGACGAGATCGCGCGAGGTATCGGCGTCACCATCGGCGACGAGATCACCGTGAACGTGCTGGGCCGCGACATCACCGCGAAGGTCGAGAACCTCCGCCAGGTGAACTGGCGCAGCCTCGGCATCAACTTCGTCATGGTTTTCTCGCCCAACACCTTGAAGTCGGCACCGCACAGCCACATCGTCACGGTGGAGATGGAGGGCGGTGACGAAGCGGCCCTGCTCAACAAGATGGCACGGGCCTATCCATCGGTGACGGCGGTGCGCGTCAAGGACGCGCTCACCATCGTGAGCGACCTGCTGAACAAGATGCTGACCGCCATCCGCGGCGCCAATGTCATGACCCTGCTGACCGGCGTGCTGGTGCTGGCCGGCGCGCTGGCGGCGGGGCTCTCGGAGCGGCTCTATGATGCCGTGGTGCTCAAGACCTATGGCGCCTCGCGCCGCCAGCTGATCGGCGCCTTCGTCATCGAATATGCGGCGCTGGGCCTGGCTGCCGCGGCCTTCGGCCTGCTGGTGGGATCGCTCGGCTCCTGGTTCCTGGCGCGCTTCATCCTGGAGATGCCCTGGAGCTTCTCCTTCGCAACTGCCGCCCTGACCGCGCTCATCGCCATGGCCGTAACGGTGGCAGCCGGGCTCGCGGTGACCTGGCAGGCGCTCTCGGCCCGGCCCGCGCCCTACCTCAGGAACGAGTAATTGCCTTCTCCCGCCGAAGGTGGGACAAGGCGGAAGAACAGGCGAGGCAGCGCAACATGGTCGTTCTCAACCGCATCTACACCCGTACCGGCGACGCCGGCGAGACGGCACTGGGCAATGGCGAACGCGTCTCCAAGGCCAGCCTCCGCATTGCCGCCTATGGCACGGTGGACGAGACCAATGCGGTGCTCGGCATCGTGCGCCTGCACACCGCGGGCGCGGACATGGCGAAGCTCGATGCCATGCTGGCGCGCATCCAGAACGAACTCTTCGACCTCGGCGCCGACCTCTGCGTGCCCGACACGGGCAAGGACCTCGGCTATGAACCGCTGCGCATCCTGCCGAAGCAGTACGAGCGCATCGAGGCCGAGATCGACGACCTCAACGGCGAACTGCAGCCGCTGCGCTCCTTCGTGCTGGCCGGCGGGCATCCGGCGGCCGCGCATCTGCATCTCGCGCGCACCATTTGCCGCCGCGCCGAACGCCTGATCGTCGAACTCGCCGGCAAGGAGGGCGAACATGTGAGCGAAGGCGCCATCGCCTATATCAACCGCCTGTCGGACTTTTTCTTCGTGGCCAGCCGCTGGGCCAATGCGAAGACCACCGGCGACGTGCTGTGGGTTCCCGGCAAGACGCGCTGATGTTCGTCCCGCTCCACGACGATACGCCGCTGAAGGTCATCCGTTTCCAGCATGTGACCATCTTCATCATCGCGATCAACGTGCTGGTCTATCTCGTGACCGGCGCCTTCAGCTCCGAGAATGCCCTGATGGCCTATGCCTCGGGCTTCGGGCTGGTACCGGGAGAGTTGACGGGGAGCGTTGCCCCCTACATGGGCTACGACCCGGTGCCGGAACCGCTGACCCTGATCACCTACCAATTCCTCCATGCCGGCTGGATGCATCTCATCAGCAACATGCTGTTCCTGTGGGTCTTCGCGGACAACGTGGAGGACGCCTACGGCCACGTGGCCTTCGTGATGCTTTATCTGTTGAGCGGGGTCATCGGCGGGCTGGCCCATGTGCTGTTCACGCCCGGTTCGCCGGAACCGCTGATCGGCGCTTCGGGAGCGGTGTCCGGCATCATCGGCGCCTATGTGGTGCTCTACCCGAAGGCCAGGGTCTGGATCCTGCTCTTCATGCGCATTCCGATCCGTATCGGAGCGGCCTGGGTGCTGGGCGGCTGGTTCCTGCTGCAGCTGATCAGCCTCTTTGCCGCCCGGGAGGACGGCGTGAGTGTTGCCTGGCTGGCCCATATTGGTGGGTTCCTGACCGGTTTCGGCCTGACCTGGGCGATCCGCCGCCGCCTTCTGATCCAGATCGGCGACTCGTGACCTGAGGTCGCAATCCGCCAGCAAGCGCCGTTGATAGAATTGACTTGAGGGATTCCCCTCACTAGGGTCCGGCCACTTTTTGCGCCGCCAAATCGAGGAAGATGATGAAAGTCCTGGTCGCTGTGAAGCGGGTCGTCGACTACAACGTCAAGATCCGTGTGAAGGCCGACGGTTCGGGTGTCGAACTGGCCAATGTGAAGATGTCGATGAATCCCTTCGACGAAATCGGCGTCGAGGAAGCCGTCCGCCTGAAGGAAGCCGGCAAGGCAACCGAGGTGGTGGCCGTCTCCATCGGACCGGCCCAGGCCCAGGAGACGCTGCGCACTGCACTCGCCATGGGCGCCGACCGGGCCATCCTGGTGAAGCATGACGCCTATGTCGAACCGCTGGGCGTGGCCAAGATCCTGAAGGGCGTGGTCGAGGCCGAAAAGCCCGACATCGTGATCCTCGGCAAGCAGGCGATCGACGACGACTGCAACCAGACCGGCCAGATGCTGGCCGCACTCCTCGGCTGGGCCCAGGCCACCGCCTGCTCCAAGCTGGAACCCGGCGCCGGCGAAGCCACCATCACCCGCGAGATCGACGGCGGTCTGCAGA
>JAPLOT010000441.1 GCA_026400595.1 Alphaproteobacteria bacterium
GAAAAGGTTGAAAAATCGCGCGATCAACAACCGGCTGGAACAGGACTTTCTCGCCGCGTTGTTGAAGTCCAATTCGCTGTATCTCTGCTTCCTCGATGCCATAAGGTACGACCTCTATCCGTTTGCACTGGCACTTGCACAGGCGGGCGTGCCGACGCTGCTGCTGTCCCCCACCTACGCGTCAGAGTTCGGGGCGACGCATCCCCCTGTGTTCTCTTCAGTCGCCTCGCCGGGCGCGACGCGCTCGGGGATTCCATACGGCACCATGCGTGCCATGCGCTGGCTCTGGGCACTTGCTACGCGTGGCCATGGACAGGCTTTTGGCCGAGTCGAGTACCTGCGGATTGTCGCAAGGAAGTGGCTCGACCAGATGCGCAACGTCAGTTTCGAGTGGCAGCTGCGACGACTTGGTTGCCGATCGGCCTGGAGCGAGTACAGGAGGCGACCACTCCTCCCGCAGATTGTGTTCGGGCATCGCGCGCTGGACTGGCCTGACTTGGCATCCGATCCGCACCGGTGTTACTTCGGAACAACCGATCAGTTCCGGAAGAATTCCGACTTCAACTGGCCAGCTGTCGATCCAGGCAAGCCCGTCGTCTATTGCAACCTCAGCACCATCAACGGATTCGACAGACCCGCTGCGTCAGGGTCTGAAGGCCAGGTTGCAAGGGCGAGCTTTTCCAGGGTGCGGTTTCGCATGGCAGAACGCTATGTCCAGGCTGTGCTGGACTGCTTCTCGCAGCAGGCGGGCTGGCAGTTGTTCATTGCGTGTGGGCCCTTCTACACGGCCTTGAAAGGCGAAGTGAGCGCGCCGAACATTCATCTGTTTGAGCGGTTGCCGCAACTCGCGGTACTGAAGCAGGCCGATCTGGCCATCACCTGGGGCGGCGCGGGAACCATACGGGAATGCATAAGTCTCGGGGTTCCAATGATCATCCTGCCGGCGTGGACGGATCAGTTCGGGAATGCGGCGCGCGTTGTTTCCTGCAACATCGGGCTTCGCGGCGACCTCATGCGCGTCACACCGGACGAGCTCAAGCACATGGTTGAACGCGTTCTAACCGACAGGCAGTTCGGCGTGTCTCTGGATGGGCTACGCAAGCAAAGCAATACGGGTCAGGAGATTGACGGGATAGTTCGATTTGTCCAGCAGCATACCGGGCTGAGTCTCTAGCCTGCTGCAGAGCCAAAAATCCGCTGCCAGTCTTCCGCGGTCAGCAGGAAAGGAGCGAACAGCGGCGGGTCCCACCGCGAGTTTGCCTCGATGATTCTTGGCCCATCGGCAGTCAGCGCCACGTCCCACCCGAGGGTTGGCAGCATCGGAAAGCATCGCTGCGCCTGCTTCACCAGTTCAACCGCCTCGTTCCACAGCGGAATGGGGAATCCATCGAACGCTACCCCGGTTTGCGGGTGAGCGGTGAACACTGTCGTGCCGGATCCACACGCATGTATGCCGATAGCGCCGCGCAGGATGCCATCCTCCCGGTCGCCGTAGGCGACCAGGTTGCCGGACGTTCCCATCGAGAAGTTATCGGCGTCCTGCACACCCGCGAGTACCTTGAAAAAGTAGAAGAGAACCGAAACCCGGCCATTCTTTTCCAGCATCGTGGTGATGCGCAGGGTCTGCAGGCCTCGCCGACCGGCTAGACGAGTGAGCGCGTCGACATCGAACAGCCGCTCCTGGAGGATGAAGTCGCCTGCGGCAACCTTCGGCTCGATCGTCGAAGCCAGGTCTCCGATCGCAAGAATCCTGGCGCTTCCTGCCGCCAGAAAGCCCGTCCCGGACCTGCGGAACGTGCGAAACCCCGATCCGTACGCTCCAGCCCGATCCTTCACGATGAAGTCGTCGGGCAACACCGCTGCCAGGTACGCTTGCCATTCTCCCGCGTCCTCGATCCGCTTGCCGACTGCGTCGTACTTCCGGCCGTTGATCGTCCAGCCGTAGGTCTCGGGAACAGGGAGTTCCCTGGACTGGCAGTACCTGTAGAACTCGTCCTTGTCTTCCGTGCGGTGCTGTTCCTCGAGGGGATTCATGGCCTGCAGGCAGGCTAGGGACCGTTCCTTGCTGATCAAGACCGGGTATCGCGCCGCAATTGCCGGCACGAAAAGCCCGTAGCGGATGATTTCCTTGCGCGAGAACTGCCCGCGCAGGTACAGCCCGATGCTA
>JAPLOT010000157.1 GCA_026400595.1 Alphaproteobacteria bacterium
GTGGTCGGCGAAGCGGTGGGCCCATTCGCGCAGCGTCTCGGCATAGTGCAGGCGCAGGATTTCGATGTCGGTGATGTAGAGGCCGGCACCCTCGATCTGCGGCACGACTTCCGACAGGGCAGGGATATAGCCGCCGGGGAAGATGTATTTCTTCACCCAGGCGCTGGTGGCGCCCGGCCCGTCCGAGCGGTTGATGGAATGCACCACGGCAGCACCGTCGTCGGCGAGCAGCGTGCGGATCTTGCCGAAGTATTCGGGAAAATGGCCGACGCCCACATGCTCGAACATGCCGACCGAGACGATGCGGTCGAAACGCTGGTCGAGGTGGCGGTAGTCCTTGAGGTGGAATTTCACACGGTCCGCGATGCCGCGCTGTTCGGCGCGCTCGTTCGACAGCTTGTGCTGTTCTTCCGACAGGGTCACGCCGGTCACCTCGGCGCCGCAGGTCTCGGCCAGATAGAGGCCCAGCCCGCCCCAGCCCGAGCCGATGTCCAGCACCTTCATGCCGGGCTTGATCATCAGCTTGGCGGCGAGGTGGCGCTTCTTGGCCAGCTGCGCATCTTCGAGCGATGCTTCCGGGCCTTCGAAATAGGCACAGGAGTATTGCCGGTCGCGGTCGAGGAAGAGATCGTAGAGCGCGCCCGACAGATCGTAGTGATGGGCCACGTTCTCCTTGGCCTTGCCCACCGGATTATACTGGTCGATGCGCTTCTTGAAGCGGCGCAGGCCATACATGAGGCGGGCGGGGGCCGGCATCTTGTTGGCCTCGACATTGGCCATCAGCAGCGCCAGCACGTCATAGATCGTGCAGTCCTTCACATCGATGCTGCCGTCCATGTAGCATTCGCCAAGAAAAAGGTCGGCGTCGAAGACAAGCTTGCGCGCCGCCTCCGCGGTCTTGACCAGCAGATGCACCGGCGACCCCGTGCCGTCGCCATAGCTGCGCGTGACGCCATCCGGTCCGGTGACGCGCATCGTTCCTTGCGCCAGCACGGCCTTGAAGGCACGGTCCAGGAGTCGGTACATGATTGCATCCTCCCAAAGACACGCCGCCGGCCCGTCCGCAGGCGGTCATTCCCCCCGAAGTATTAATGAAAGTTAATACAAGGCTTCGGGGCCTCGCAAGAGGGAGGAATCTGCTGAGTTAACAGGGGTTCCGCAAGGTCAGGATACCACAGAAAAAGGGCCGCCCCGAAGGGCGGCCCTCATCCGTTTTGATGCGGGCCAGGCCGCGGTCAGGCGTTGTCCTGCGCCTCGGCTTCCTGCTCGAACAGGGCCTCGGCGGCCGCGCGGATCTCGGCGCGGTCGGAGACCGGGCCGGTGAGGTCCTCGCCGCGGGCCTGGGCGTCCGCCTCGTCGGCGGAGCGGGCGACGTTCACCGTCACCTTCACCTCGACCTCCGGATGCGGAATGACCGACACGGTGTAGAGGCCGATGGTCTTGATCGGCGCATCGAGATGCACGTGGCCGCGCTCGACCTTGATGCCGGTGGCGGTGGCCGCCTCGGCGATGTCGCGCGGGGTGACCGAGCCGTAGAGCTGGCCCGACTCGCCGGCCTGGCGGATCAGCACGAAGGTCTTGCCCGCGAGGCCCTTGGCCTCGGCCTCGGCCGCGCCGCGCCGGTCGGCGTTGCGGGCCTCGAGAACGGCGCGCTCGCGCTCGAACTTGGCCTTGTTGGCGTCGGTGGCGCGCAAAGCCTTAACGCGGCGGAGCAGGAAGTTGCGGGCATAGCCGTCCTTGACCTTCACCACTTCGCCCATGGCGCCAAGCTTGGCGACGCGCTCAAGAAGAATAACGTCCATTGTCCGGTCTCCTTACTTCAGCACATAGGGCAGCAGGCCGAGGAAGCGGGCGCGCTTGATGGCCTTGGCCAGCTCGCGCTGCTTCTTGGCGCAGACGGCGGTGATGCGGGACGGAACGATCTTGCCGCGCTCGGAAATGTAGCGCTGCAGCAGACGCGTGTCCTTGAAGTCGATCTTCGGCGCATTGTCGCCGGTGAAGGGACAGCTCTTCTTGCGGCGGAAGAAGGGGCGGCGTGCGGGTTGACCAGTCGACATCAGTTCGCTCCTTCCACTTCGGCTTCCTCGCGGCGGCCACGGCCACCGTCACGGCTTTCGCGGCCTTCACGGCCGCCGAAGCCACCGCCGCCGCCGAAGCCGCGGTCGCTGCGCTCTTCGCGTTCGTCGCGGCGGCGCATCTGGGCCGACGGGCCTTCCTCCAGCGCCTCGACCTTGACCGTCAGGTGACGGATCACGTCTTCGCTGAGCGACATCTGGCGCTCCATCTCGGCCACGGCGGCCGCGGGGGCGTCGATGTTCATCAGCGTGTAATGCGCCTTGCGGTTCTTCTTGATGCGGAAGGAGAGGGACTTGACGCCCCAGTACTCCGTCTTGGTGACCTTGCCGCCGCCGGCGGCGATGAGGCCCTTGAACTGCTCGGTCAGGGCATCGACCTGCGTGTTCGATGCATCCTGGCGCGTCAGGAATACGTGCTCGTAGAGAGCCATGTGGGATAGCCTTTCTTCGTTACGTTTCAGCGACTTGCATCCGGCGCAGAGCCTCTTTCGAACCTGGTTGAAGGCTCGAAAGACCGGTCAAACGAAAGAGCGGAGACACGGGAAGACGGGGTCGAAGCCCCTGATTGCCAAGGCAATCCTTCCGTTCAGCCCCCAGCCGGGTGCCTATCGGCAGGCGGCTTATGGCGGATAAGCCCGGTGATTGCAACCCCTGCGACTCTTGCGGCTCTGGCGGATAGACGCGGGTGGAGGCAAGGTTCCGCGCATGAGCGTCCGGGGGACAGAACAGAAGCGCACGACACGGGCAGGGGTATCCCTGAGCCTGCTCCTTGCGTTGCTGCTGCCCTTGCTGCTCGGCGTGCTCCCGGCGCCAACCACGGCCGCCCAGCTCGCCCAGGACATCGCCGCAAGCTACTGCGACCCGGACGGCGAGCGTCCGGCGCAGTCGCCTCATGGCGATCACAAGACCTGCTGCATCCTCTGCCCGGCCGGCGCTCTTGCTGCGCTAGAAGCGCGCGACGTGCCCATCGATCCGGCGCCCGCCGCGCAGGCGGACGTCTGGGTGGCCGGCCTCGGCCTGTCGCTGTTGCCCGGCCGCCGCATCGATCTGACCCAGATCGTTCCGCGAGGCCCTCCATCGCCGTGATGACCTGAATGCGTATCCGCGGGCCGCACTGCGCGCGCCCGCCGTTCTTCATCATCACCTTGCGAGGTCTTCATGTCGTCGACAATTCTGCCGCAGCAGGACGCTGTGGCCAGCACGCGGCTCTACCGGGCCATGTGGCGCTGGCATTTCTATGCCGGCCTCTATGTCATTCCCTTTCTCATCATGCTGGCTGTCACCGGCCTCATCATCCTGTGGTTCACCGCCATTGCGCCCGAGTATGGCGACCGGCTGACGCTGCAGCCCGGCGCCCAGGCGCTGAGCATCACCCAGCAGGCCGATGCAGCGCTGGCCGCACACCCCGGCGGCACCATCGGCAAATATGTCGCGCCGCTCGGCCCCGATAATCCGGCGCTGTTCCAGGTCAATCTGGAACAGGGCAACCGCATGATCGCGCTCGATCCCTATACCGGGCAGATCCTGCGCGACCGTGCGCAGGATGGAACCTGGAACGAGTTCGCCACCGACATCCACGGCTCGCTGCTGCTGGGCGGCAGCGGCGGCTTCGGCGACTTCCTGATCGAAGTGGCGGCCAGCCTCGGCATCGTGCTGCTGATCACCGGCCTTTACCTGTGGTGGCCGCGCGGCACCGGCTGGCGCGATGTCCTGGTGCCGCGGCTTTCGGCGGGCGGCCGCGCCTTCTGGAAGTCGATCCACTCGGTCACCGGGTTCTGGATGTCGCTGGTCATCCTCTTCTTCCTGGTCTCGGGATTGTCCTGGGCGGGCGTCTGGGGCGGGAAGTTCGTGCAGGCCTGGAGCACCTTCCCGGCCGAGAAGTGGGACAGCGTGCCCTTGTCCGATGAAGCCCATGCCGGCATGAACCATGGTGCCCTCAAGGAAGTGCCCTGGGCGCTGGAGCAGACGCTGATGCCGGCCTCGGGGTCGGCGGCCGGCGTCACCGGCCTGCCGGAAGGCGTGCCCGTGGTGCTCGAGTCGGTGGTGGCGCTGGGCCGTGCCATCGGCTTCGAAGGCCGCTTCCAGGTGGCCGTACCCTCCGACAAGACGGGGGTCTGGACGCTGAGCCAGGACTCGATGAGCTACGACAGCCCCGATCCGACAGCCGACCGCACGGTGCATGTCGACCAGTACACGGGCAAGATCCTCGCCTCGGCCGCCTTTGCCGACTATTCGCTGGCCGGCAAGGCGATGGCCGTGGGCATCGCCCTGCACGAAGGCCAGATGGGATTGTGGAACATCGTCCTCAATGTCGTCTTCTGCCTCGCCGTGATCCTGATCGCGGTCAGCGGTGTGGTGATGTGGTGGCTGCGCCGGCCGGTGGGCGAGTTCGGCGTGCCGCTCTATCCGAAAGCCTATCGCGTGCCGCTGGCCATCCTTGGCCTTGCGGTGCTGGTGGCCATTGCCTTCCCGCTGGGCGGTGCCGCCATCGCGCTCATCGCCGTGGTCGACTTCCTTCTGCCGAAGCGCGTGAAGGAAGCCGGTTCCGCCAAAGCCTGAGATCATCCACAAGAAAGGAATCCGATCATGAGACTCTTCAAGGAACTCGCCTTCGCCGCGACACTCTCGCTGGCCTCGATCTTTGCCATCGCCTCGGGCCACGCGCACGAGATCAAGCTTGGCGACATCGTCATCTCGCATCCCTGGTCGCGTCCCGCGCCGATGGCGTCGGACGTCGCTGCAGGCTTCATGAAGATCACCAACACCGGCACCGCAGACGACAGGCTGGTCAGCGCCACCGCCGCCATCACCGGCACGGTGCAGCTGCATGACATGAAGATGGAGGGCGACGTGATGAAGATGTCCGAGATCCCCGGCGGCATCGTCATCCCGACCGGCCAGACGGTTGAACTGAAGCCAAAGTCGCTCCATGTCATGTTCATGGATCTCAAGCGTGCACCGGTCGAGGGCGAGCAGTTCAAGGGAACCCTCACCTTCGAGAAGGCGGGCACCGTCGAGATCGACTACGAAGTGACGGCACAGGCCCCGGAGGCGCATTGATGCTGCGGTTCATCCGTATCGCCAGCCTGGTGGCGGCGGCGCTTCTCGCCGCCGTCACCGGCTACGTCTATCTCACCCGCGGCGAGGCGGTGGTAAGTGTTGCCGATATCGGCGGCCCCTTCCGCCTGGCCTCGGCCAATGGCGGGGTCGTCGACAGCCAGGATCTGGCAGGCAAGCCCTTCGCCGTCTTCTTCGGCTTCACCCGCTGCCCCGAAGTGTGCCCGACCACGATGGCGGAGATGAGTGCCGCTCTCACCGAGCTCGGCGACCAGGGCAAGGACCTGCGGGTCTTCTTCGTCACCGTCGATCCGGAACGTGATACGGCGGACTTCCTGAAGGACTATCTCTCCAGCTTCGATCCCCGCATCGAAGCGCTGGTGCCCACAGCGGACGAGCTTGCGGCCATGGCGCGCGCCTTCCGCGCCTTCTACGCCAAGTCGCCGACCTCCGATGGCGGATACACCATGGACCATACGGCCACGGTCTTCCTGATGGACCGGCAGGGCAAGCTCGCCTCGACCATTTCCTACGGCGAGGAACAGGCAACACGCATGGCCAAGCTGCGCAAGCTGCTTGGCGTGTAAGTTCCGGAAAGCCGTGCTAGACTCGCTTGCCTGTTCCTGGTGGTGTTGGTCATGCACAGCAAGTCGCTTCCGGCAATCCTGCTCCTCCTCTCCCTTGCCGAGGCCAGGGCCGAGGATGGCGTTGGTCTTGCGCCGTCCGTGGCGGCCATCTTTCCGCCGGGCGAGAATATCTGCTACCTGGCCGGTCCCGAAACCGCCGGCCTGAAAGCCGGGCAGAAGCTTTCCGAGTTCTATCTTTACCGGTTCTACGATCCCCTGCACGCGCGCGAAGAGATCGGGCCGTCGCGCGAAGAGGCCATAGCGCGCGAGCGGAAGATCAATTCCTCCGATGCAAACCTTGATGTGGTGGCGCGCTTCCGGGACTCGCCCAACGTCTATTCCCAGTCGGTCCTGTGCACCAGTTACGACGGTGGCAAGACCATTTCCTGCGGTGTCGAGTGCGATGGCGGCAGCTTCGCGGTTGACCCGGGCAACCGGACTCTCAAGATCACCGTTCCAGCCGATGGCAGCGGCTTGTCGCTCAACCAGAGCTGCGGCGATCCCGACGACGAGGGGCGCGAGCGCTGGCTCACCGCTGCCGATGCGGGCGGGTCCTTCACGCTTGAGCGCTGGCCGCTGGCCCATTGCATCGCGACGGCCGAGGATGCCCATCCCGCCTTTGCCGAAGACCCGATGCCGCTGCGCGAGCGGGTTGCCGTCTCGGGCTGGCGCTGCCTGAAGCGCGTCTACGACGCGGCCCATCTCAAGGCCCATCCGCAGCAGGAAGTCGTCGCCATGTCGGTTGCCATCAAAGGACCGGCCAGGCAGAACACGAATGACGACGGCTGGTTCGAGACGGCGCTCGACGTCACCATGTCCTTCAGACTGCGTAGCGGCGAGACGCATCGCGGCGATGTCGGCTGCATCGCCGACGGCTACCAGTTCCGCTGCGGAGAAGACTTCCGCCTGCGGCGGCGTGACGGCGAATCGGCCTGGGCGGTGGCGGGCAGCTATGCTGATCCCGAAAATCCCGGCGTCAGGATGCTGGGCATAAAGCTCGGCAGCGATGACAAGCTCTTCCGCCTCGATGCAAGCGAGTCGGCAGATTGTTCCATCGAGTGACGGCCGCGATTGACAAGCCGGCGCTGCTGATGGAACGTGTGCCGTCAATTGCATCGGCAGTATTGTGACGCAGAGTCAGAGCGTTATCGAGTTTCGCAACGTCACCAAGCGCTTCGGCGAGGTTGCGGCCGTGGTCGACAACACGCTTGCGGTGAAATCCGGCGAATTCCTCTCCATTCTCGGGCCTTCCGGCTGCGGCAAGACGACCAGTCTGCGCATGATGGCGGGCTTCGAGCAGCCGACCTCCGGCGAGGTCTTCATCCGCGGCCAGAATGTCACCGGCATTCCGGCCTATCGCCGCCCGGTCAACATGGTGTTCCAGCACTACGCGCTGTGTCCGCACCTCTCGGTTGCGGACAATGTGTCTTATGGCCTGCGCCAGCGCAGCCCGCGCCCGTCACGCCGCGAGATCGACTCCGCGGTCGATGCGGCGCTGGCCATGGTGCGCCTTGCCGGCTACGGCACGCGACGCACCTATGAACTCTCCGGCGGCCAGCAGCAACGCGTGGCGCTGGCCCGTGCGCTCATCAACCGGCCGGCCGTTCTGCTGCTCGACGAACCGCTGGCCGCGCTCGACCGCAAGCTGCGCAGCGACATGCAGCGCGACGTCGGCATCACCTTTCTCCTCGTCACGCACGACCAGGAAGAGGCGCTGTCCATGTCCGACCGGGTCTGCGTCATGCGCGAGGGCCGCATCGTGCAGAGCGGCAGCCCGCGCGACCTCTATGACCGCCCGGTCAACCGCTATGTCGCCGACTTCGTCGGCAAGTCAAATTTCTTCGCTGGCCCCACGAG